>NZ_JBWKQE010000009.1:0-232592 GCF_059418605.1 Duganella sp. GW821-FHT07G03 | reverse complement strand
CCATATCGGCGTCGATGCAGCGTCGGGCTTGGTGCATACCGTCGTCGGCACGGCTGGCAACGTCGCCGACGTCACCCAGGCGCACGCGCTGTTGCATGGCGAGGAGATCGCCGCACTCGGTGACGCCGGTTACCAGGGTGTGGAGAAACGACCCGAGAACCTCGACAAAGCGGTCACTTGGCACGTCGCCATGAAGCGCTCCAAACGCAAGGCACTGCCCAACAACAAGCTGGGCCGCATGCGGGAAAAGCTTGAGCATCTGAAGGCTAGTGTGCGCGCCAAAGTCGAGCATCCATTTCACGTCATCAAAAACCTGTTCCGGCATCGCAAGACACGGTATCGCGGTCTGGCGAAGAACACCGCACAGCTGTTTACGCTGTTCGGCTTCGCCAATCTGGTGCTCGCTGGCCGGCGGTTTACGATCACAGAAACCCGACGTGCGTCCTGACCGCCGAAAGGCGTGGAAAACAGAGGTGATTTTGCCTCGCAATCGCTGTTTTTGACGAGCTGCGATTTGCATTTCTCGTGTCGTCGATTTTTCTCGCTGAAAATCGACGGCACTTCAAAAACTACGAATTAATCAGCGCTTCCCTAAGTTGCAATATCTTTGGTGACATAGGTTTCAAATCTATTATTCCGCTGGTTCTACCCGCTGCTAGCCGGAAGTGATCGCTTAACATTCGAGACATCCAATTAGCCAAAAAGTTCACCGAACTCCAGAACGTCGTTTTCAAGTAAATTAAATGATAAGTTCTGCTTTGGGAAAATCTGTTCGTTATTGCGAATTATATGTATATCTACAGGCTGCCAATTGTCATTGATCAGGTCTGTAAATTTAAAATATTTTCCAAAGTATGCAGGATTGCTATCAAATGACTCCAGCATCGGTGTGATCCGAACATTAAATTGCTGTTCATAATCAAGAATCGCTTCTGCTAGCGTCTGAGCATTTGACCGTAGAGCCAAGTCAAGATGCGGGCAGAGTGTTCCTGTGTACGTGTAGCGCGAGTTTTTAGGACCACAAAGGAATGGCATGATCTTTTGGTAGGTGCATGTCTTACGCCTAGTTCAATATTCGTTGTCCTAACTTTCCGAACGGCGGCTCCTGGCCGTATTCGGTCGATTTTTACAAACCGAAGCCTTTGTTCCTGCATTTCACGTTATCCGTTTTCGCGGGTTGGAATTTTCGGGAAACTGGAGCAACTAGCCAAAGGCTGTGAACATTGCTCGACCACTCTACGCCTTCCCTATGTTTTACAAAAGCTATAACATCATCCCGTTGCAAACCGCTGATGAGGCAGTTACCAAAATTGATGACGTACCCATCGGGCAAAACGGGCTGAGTCATCTCAGCTAATAGCTTATTATCGGCGGACTTCAAACGCCAAATTCCCAAATTGGTCCTTGAATGTGTGTACGTGACTTCCACTGACGGACTAGACGCACTTTGCGGATAAATGAGCCATCCGACATCTTGCTCGGATTGAGCTAAAACCGATTTGGCAAAAAACAATCCAACTGAAAGTATCGTTACGACGATAAAATTATTTAGATTCATTAAAATTTTCAAACCAACTTTCTGTTTTCTCTTGTATTTCACAAGATATTCGGTTTTGGCCGGATGCGGAACCAACGCCTACGACAACAAAAGGTTAAGATGACCCGAAAAAAATGCCGTAGCTGATACCGCTGCCCCACCAAACAAGACAATAAGTGCAATGGGAACCCGAACCAAAGCGAGGCCAGCCAACAAAACCCCAGCTACCAACAATGCCAAAGCAGCGACATAGCTGCCGTGACTCAAAAATGCTAGAAACCAATTTGAGACAATGTACCCAATAACACCGAGCCCAGCAATTGTGCCGATGAAATAAACTGTGCTTTCCCAAACCATCAAGCGTTCAAGAAATCTCATAGTCTATCTAAAGTTAAATGTCCGGTGTTGGCCGCAAGCGCCACAACAGTCTATTCTGACCTGAAGGTATGATCCATGGCAGGCCTGTTGTAGTCAAGCAGCCAAGCAATGTGCTTCTCGTACAGCGCTTTTAATGGCGCGGGCACTCGACAAATAATATCCATCCCTCTGTCATCGTACGGGTGGATGAGGATTCCGCTCTCAGGGTTGATTAGGTAAATCAAGCAGTGTGGATTGGGGCGTATTCGACGGAAATCGGTAGCTAAAGCGCACCAAAGTAGATTTTGCAGTTTCGATGTAGGTACTTCGAATACGCAGTTTACCCATTGTCCTTCGCCGAAATCATCATCCATATTGATCTCTGCCCAAACATCCCTCAGCGTTGGGATCGACACTCCTGCGATGTCGAGTTCGCGAAGGGATTCCCTAAGCTCGAATCGCGTAGAGAAAACAAAACGCTGCAAGTGAACGACAATTTTGTCTTGCCCCAATGCGTCTTCGCAAATTGCTGTTGATTTGCGCAATGCCGTGAGGAGTTGATCGAATGCGCTCCCACCCTCGGACAATTCGAACCGGAGACCGCCCGGAAAATTGTGGAACAATGCATGCCGGTAGCTGCCGCTCTCTGTCAATTCGCGAATAATTTCTCTATACTTCATCACACCTTTCAAGCAAAAACAAATGTTGGCACTCGTCAGCCATCCGCCTACTCAGTGTCGGCCCATGGCCGTTAGCCGAAAAGCTACTGATCGGCATACGGAGTCATATCCTGTTCCGGGAAATCCGTGGTGTAAGTCCCCCAGTCCCGGAATCGATAGTACAGAGTCATTGCTTCGAAATGACTCGGCGCATCGACGGTCCATTCTAATCTCGAATTCGGAGGTAGCAAACTTCTGATCGCATTCCCGTCGGGACCGGCCGGGCAAAAAGTATCAAGACCATCGGGGTCAACCCAAAGCTCGTGCAGCATTGATATGTCCTTTATTCATCTAGGTCCGCTGCTGGCCGTTAGCGCTATTTCCACATGTAGGAAGCACCACGTGCTAAGTTACGAATCGCGCCTTCACTTAGCCAAGGATACTTTATCTTCAGTGCAGCAGTAGCTAGGTCCATGCCGGACTGCAAGCTCGGCTCTATCCAATGAGCGGAAGAATTTACCTCTTGCCAGATTTCCTCGACAAGAACGCCATCTTGTACCTCAAGCCCTTTTGCAGCTAACGTCTCAAGGATATATGCCCATGGCATAGTCCAGTCGGAGAATTGTTCTAGCAATTGGTTGACCTGCTGATTGCTACGCATCTTTTCTCCAAAATACTTCGCCTAGGTCTGGTTCTGTCTGATTACCGCAAAAGGACGAAAAAATCCCCCTGTACGAGTTCATTAACTTATTCTTGCCACTCCATGTGCGCCGGAACCATACTCTTTAATTTCCATTCTTCCAGATTTTCAAAGAGAGCCGTTGCAGGCCAAGGTGGACGCTGCTTTCCTTGCCAAACAAGATGCACTTCTGCTACTCGCCCAGTATTATCTTTGAGTGCAAATAGTGCATCGTCCCCGTCGCCCCGACCAATGAGTCTTACTGGCACCCCATACAGTGCATGACCCCGACTCGTCTCTCTCGCAAGTTGCTCTGCAAAAGTACGAAGATAACTTTCGCTTGCATCCTCGGTCGATGCCCACGGCTCAAGCCAGTCTGCTTCGTCCATAAGTCTCCTATCTTCAGCCGATTGCATTTCAGTTAGCCAAACTAACTCGAACTAAACGTAGTAGTGTCCGCTGTTGGCCGATAGCGAACGAGGTTAAAGCAGCGCTCAGCGAAAAACGCCAACCACGTTATAGACAAACCCGCCGAACATCAGAGCCATCGACAACCACATTGCTGGCAGCAGGCGAGGAGGAAACAACTTGGCGTAGGCATTGCGCTCCGCGCTGTCGTCGAGACGGACCGGCATACGCGCAACGCGGAAGAAGTCGCCGTAGGGGACGAAGGCCCAGATGCAGCAATATAGGCCCAGGCCAGCGCGCATCAGGGCGTGGCCCAACTGGCCGCCCAGAACCAAAAATACGGCATTGGCGACCAGTGCGATACCGACAATGGAAGCGGCTACGGAAACAAGGGGCGCACGGTTCGGTTGAAATCGCATCATCTTTACTTTCAATGGTTCTACGAGCAGAGCCACATGATAGCGCCGCGAACAAAGAAAACATACTCTTCAATTCTCACACGTCACCGTTCAATTTTCAGCGTTCAAAGACGATGTGGACGTATATGCATGCGATTGTAGGTCCGCTCTTGGCCGATTAGAGTCTTGTCAGTTCGTCAGGCGAAACAGGTCAGACGGTAGCGACTCAGGCTCGTTGTTATGCCAACACCATTGAATCGGCGTTCGAGCTCATGACAGATTGCTTTATTGTTAAGCCGACGGTCGCGTGAAGATTTCTAATTAATGATGAATTTATAACTCTTTTTTTGCCATGCCGTTAATGTTTCGGGTGAAAATAAGCAGACAGACAAAGCGTTTATGGCAGCCTCATCCAATATTGCCCATCCAGAGGACCGTGACACCTCGGCATTAGTAGCCCGGCCGTCTATGCTCACTTGATAACTTAAAACCGTTGTACCTTCCAACTGCCACAAGAGTGCATCTCTCGGATATGATGCCTGAACACATACTTTTTCGTTGATCGTTGTTAAGTCAGGCTGACTAGGCCGATAGCGATTTTTTGCTTCATAAAAACGTTCTACCGCTTCATTTATTTTCTTGCGAGTGTGCGGATGTGCCGCGTCATGAGCTGCGGCCCCTGCACTGATCACGATCAAGGATATGGGAAGTATCCTTCGATACATTTTCTTCAAACAATATTTCACTACCTTTTCCTTCTAAAAATTTTTCTGGTACGTATGTCCGGTCTTGGCCGAAGACAGCCTAATCCTCTTTCGGTAGCGGAGGGCGGACCATTGGTTCAATTTCATCGCTAGAAAGAAGTTCAGACAAATCTTCTGGCGAAAGCCGCTTCATTTTTTCCTCCAGCTTTCTGTCATAGCTTCGGTCATTTGGGTCCCAGTGTTTATGCGCCTTGCGGGCATACTGCTGGACGAAGCGTCCGAGTTCAGCTGCTAGCTGTGATTTTGTACGCTTTGGGAGCATAGGTTTAGGTCAGTCTTAGTTTTCTTCTCAAGGTCCGCATTTGGCCGCTTGCGGTAGTTCATCCTCGGCAGCCTACCAAATGATCATGTATTTTATGAACGTTAGACTTCGGGCGGGACTGGGTTTTCTTCAGCTGACCACGTTACGGCGGCAATCTTCCAGCCGGCCTCGGTCCGGACAACTTGCCAACTTTCCTTGCCCCAAGCGCTCTTGTAATCTCCGATCATGAAGGTGTAATCAAACCAAACATGCGCAACGTGACCGTCCGTATCTATGCGGACATTGGAGAACTTTTCAGACTGCGGAATTTTTGACCTGGCGATACCCTCGATGAATTTCCGAGGACTCCTTCTAGTTTGTACCCTCGTGGCGAGCGGCTCCTTCGGATCTTTTCGACTGGCGTTATACCGCTCAACACTAGCATCGGTATAGGCTACTGTCCATGTAACGTCCTCCCGCACAAACAGTTCCATAAAATCAGCGGTATCCTTTTTGTGGATGGCTTCCTGAAACTTTTCAATCAGTTTGGTAACCTGCTGCTCGCTCGTGGCAGCGTTCTCTGCATATGTTGGCGGATGTGTGAATAGAAGAAGACTGCAAGCAAGTACTGTGGCAGAAAAAACTACTCTCATCGTTTCCCTTGTGCTTTAAGCCGAGCAGTTCAGCATCCACTGCACGCCAAACTGGTCGGTCAATTTGCCGTAATAGTCGCCCCAAACCTGCGTGTCCAAGGGCGTAGTGACCACGCCGTTTTCCGCCAACTTGTCAAAAAGCTGTTTCGTCAGCTGCCGGTCGGTCATCTGCAAGATATGGGCGGACCCTCGCATCGGCTCCGCATCGTCATTGTCGGAGGCAAAGAACAAGACGCCTGGCCCCTCAAATCTTGCATGCATGATTTTGCCGCGCATGGCTTCGTTGCGAACCGGCATGCCATCTACACCGAATCGCAGCACGTCGGTGACCTGACCCAGCCCGCACTGCGTATAAAACTCCAGTGCTTGCTCGCAAGTCGTTGTAAAGAAAAGGTAATTGGATAATTGCATCAAACCATCCTGACAGATAGGCGGGGATGCTTAGAATACCATCTTGTTAATCTGGAAAGTGCGCGAATTCTCACGCGCTGCCATCGAGCATTTCTGTTCGATGGCGGACTTGATGTCGTTCAGGTCCTGCAGCAGGGCTTTTTTCGCCACACACTTGAACAGTACCCTCTGCCGCCGCCGCTTTCGGCAATGCTGGTGGTGGAAAGGAAGATGAATCCCGATATCGGTGATCGCGGCCCAGACCGCTGCCCTGGAGCCGTTGATGCTGACCTGTACTTCAACGAGCATGACGTCTCCTTGGGGCGGACTCAGTATGGGTTCCCGCCTGCGCGGGAACGACGGATTGGCTTATGCCGGTTCTGCGTGCTCCACCATCAGCTGCACCTTGGTGACGCCGTTGTATTCATTGGCGTCGAGCCGGAAGGCGACCTTGGCGCGCTCGCCCAGCGAATCGACGTGGCCGAACCAGATGGCGTCGTAGCGGGCGCCGTTCTTCTCCAGCAGCAGCTTGAGGTGGCGCTCCTTCAGGATGCGCTGGCTCACCACGCGGAACTCGTCGCAGAACACCGGCGGCGCGAAGCCCTGGCCCCACACCTGGCCGTCCATCAGCTCAATGAAAGCGGTGGTGTAGTAGGCGTCTTCCAGCGGGCCGTCGGTTTCGATCACGCGCTCCAGCTGCTGCTTGCTCAACCACGCGCGGCCCACTTCCTCGAAGGCTGCCGCGAAGGCGTCGAAGGCGTCGGCGCGCAGCGTCAGGCCGGCGGCCATCGCGTGGCCGCCGAATTTGTCGATCAGCGTAGGCGCCTTCTTGTACACCAGGTCCAGCGCGTCGCGCAGATGGAAGCCGGGGATGGAACGGCCGGAGCCCTTGATCCAGCCGTCGGCGCCGGGCGCGAAGGTGATAGTCGGACGGAAGAATTTTTCCTTCAGGCGCGAGGCGACGATGCCGATCACGCCCTGGTGCCACGATTCGTCGAACACGCAGATGGTGCTGCTGTTGGCCGGCTCGAACGCGTCCAGGTGCAGCAAGGCCGCGTCCTGCATCTCGGCTTCGATCTCGCGGCGTTTCAGATTGATTTCGTTGAGCTGCTGCGCCAGTTGCCATGCGCGGCCTTCGTCGTCGGTGATCAGGCATTCGATCCCCAGCGACATGTCCTCCAGCCGTCCGGCCGCGTTCAGGCGCGGGCCCAGCGCGAAACCGAGGTCGAAGGGATTGGCGGTGCGCGGCTCGCGCCCGGCCACGCGGAACAGCGCGGCCACGCCGGCGTGCATGCGGCCGGCGCGCATGCGCTTCAGGCCTTGCGCCACCAAGATGCGGTTGTTCGGGTCGAGCCGCACCACGTCGGCCACGGTGCCCAGCGCGACCAGGTCGAGCAGGTTGTCCAGCTTGGGCTGGGTCTGGGCGTCGAACACGCCGCGCTTGCGCAATTCCGCGCGCAGCGCCAGCAGCACGTAGAACACCACGCCGACGCCGGCGATATGCTTGCTCGGGAAGCCGCATTCCGGCTGGTTCGGGTTGACGATCACGCGCGCGGCCGGCAGCGTGTCGGCCGGCAGGTGGTGGTCGGTGACGACGACTTCGATGCCGCGCCGGTTGGCCTCGGCCACGCCGTCGATGCTGGCGATGCCGTTGTCGACGGTGATGATGATGTCCGGCTGCTTCTCGCGCGCCGTCAGCTCGACGATCTCCGGCGTCAGGCCGTAGCCGTACTCGAAGCGGTTCGGCACGATGAAGTCGATGTTGGCGCCCATCGCGCGCATGCCGCGCAGCGCGACCGCGCAGGCGGTGGCGCCGTCGCAGTCGTAGTCGGCCACGATCACCATGCGCTTGCCGGCGGCGATCGAGTCGGCCAGGAACACGGCGGCGGCGCCGATGTGCAGCAGGCCCGAAGGCGGAATCATGGACGCCAGTTCGCTCGACAACTCCTTGGCGTCGGTCAGGCCGCGCGAGGCGTACAGCCGCGCCAGCACAGGGTGGATGCCGCCCTGGCGCAGCATTTCGGATTCACGGAACGGGCAGGGGCGGATGGCGATACGGGTCATGTCAGGCTTGCTTTAGTAAGAGGTTCAGGTTCGGCTTGCGCCAGAATTTGCGCAGCGCCAGTTTGCTGGTGCTGACGGTGCTCCAGCCGTTGCGGTGGCTGAGCATCAACGTCAGGCGGCTGATGCGGCCGTCCTGCAAGGCGGCCAGCAATGGCGCCAGCCATTCCAGCTCGATGCGCTGCATGCGCGCGATCCAGTCGGACCAGTCGCCGGTTTGCGCCGACGGTATCAGCTCGGCCAGCATCACGCTGCCCGGCTGGGCGATCAATTGCGCGACGTTTGGCTGGCGCAGCGCGGGCGCGGCCAGCGCCTGCATCCATGCCGGGCCGCCCCCGATGGCCAACGGCTGCGGCGCGGCTTTCAGCGGACCGGCGCCGCCCCACAGCCAAAACGAATTCACCGCTTGCAGGCCGCGCGCCTGGCGTGCCTCATTGACCGGGTGTTCGTGCCACTGCATCTGGATTTCGTTTTGCAGCTTGCGGTAGGCGCGCGCGTGTTCGCCCTCGGGCATCCAGTCGCTGAGGTTTTGGGTGGTCGCGGCGTCGGGCGAGGCGGTGGCCATGCCGGACCACTCGTCGGCTCGTGCAAACCACAAGCCCGGCGCGGCGTGCAGCAGCGTCTTGCCTTGTTCTTCGAAGCAGGGGCGGGCCAGCTCGTAGAGCGCGCGCGATTCCGCCTCGCTCAACTGCAGCGCGCGTGGATCGGACAGCAGCAGGTGCGTGCGCGACAGCTGGATATGCGCCGGCTGCACGATGAACCAGTGGCCATGCCCGGCCGTAGCCTCCGCCTGCAAACCGCAGCCGTGCATGACGGCGGTGGCCACTGGCGCGCCGGTGTCCGGGCGATCCGGCGCGGACGCCAGGCCCAGCGCGTGGGCCAGCCAGGCCTCGTGCGGCAGCACCCGGCTGTCGTTGTCGTAGATGTTGTATTGACAGTGTTTGTTGCGAGACAACAGCGTAGCCAAAGCAGGGGTTTTCAGGGCGCGCAACAGGTCGGGCGCCATCTCCGGCGGGGGCAGGGCGTAAGGCAGGGCGAGGGTGATTTCAGTCATGCCGAGATTGTAGGGCATAGCAGCGGACGATGGGATATTGCGTTACGGAACTTAAAAATGACACGGGGAATTATAAGAGTCAAAAATAACAATTATCAAAAGAAAATCTTTGCTATAATTGCGGCAACTTAAATGTACCGCCAGCATCACTTTAGCCCGGTGATGTCAGTGACTCCGCTTTTCCCAGCCGCCTTGGACCTAGTTTCTGTCACGAGCCGCGCCGGTGAGTAATCCACTCTAAAACCACTTTTTGTAGGCTTATAAGAATGATTAAGTTCAAATACACCGGCGCGACGGTAGAGGTGTCGAAATGACTACTATTTCGATCAATAGTACGGTGCACGTCTGCGAAGACACCAATGCGGCCTTTGATATGCGCGACGTGCTGGCTGCGGCCGGCGTCAACACGACCGCCGCCCTGAACATCAGCGCGATGGTGGTGAAGCTGCCGGACGGCACCACGTCGACCGCCAACACGCCGCTGTTCGGCCGCGTCGATGCCGACACCGTCTATGTCCATCCGGGCGACTGGAAGCCGGACTACAACGGCCAGTTCGCGACCATCGAATTCATCGCCCAGGACGGCAACGGCGTGCACATCACGCTGAGCCTGCAAGTGGTGGTGGACCCTGTCAACGACGCGCCGACCGGCGCCGACAAGGTCTTTGCACTGACCAACGGCGCGCCGATCACGCTGGCCCAGGCCGACTTCGGCTTCGTCGACAAGGTCGAACACGACGCCTTCCAGTCCGTCATCATCACCTCGTTGCCGACCGCCGGCAAACTGATGCTCAACGGCGCGGCCGTGGCCATCAACACCGAAATCTCGGCCGCCGACATCGCCGCCGGTCACCTGTCGTTCGAACCCAGCCAGACGGCCGCCGGCAGCTTCGACATCGGCTTCAAGGTGCGCGACGCCGGCGGCCTGGTCGGCTGCGGCGCCGCCGACACCAGCGCCACGCCCAACTACCTGACCTTCAAGGTGCCGATGGCGCACTTGGGCGACCTGGTCTGGGAAGACACCAACGGCAACGGCATGCAGGACGGCGGCGAAGCCGGCCTGTCCAACGTCACCGTGCAGCTGAAGGACGTCGACGGCCACGTGGTCTCCACCACCGCCACCGACGCCAGCGGCAAATACCATTTCGACGTCAATCCCGGCACCTACTCGGTGTCCGTGCAGGCGCCGGCCGGCTATGCGGCCACCATCAAGGGCCAGGGCGGCGATGCCGTCGACAGCGACATCGACGCCGGCGGCAACACCGGCGCCATCACGCTGGCGCCGGGCGAGACCAACAACAAGGCCGACGCCGGCCTGGTGCGTCCAGCGTCGCTAGGCGACACGGTCTGGTACGACACCAACCGCGACGGCGTCCAGAACAACAGCGAAGCGGGCGTTGCCGGCGTCAAGGTCACGCTGCTGGACGCGGCCGGCCATGCGACCGGCGCCACCGTCACCACCGACGCCAGCGGCCACTACCAGTTCAGCGGCCTGCAACCGGGCAGCTACAGTGTGCAGTTCGACAAGACCACCTTGCCGGCCGGCTACCTGTTCACCACCCAGGCCCAAGGCGGCGATACCACCATCGATTCCGACGCCGACGTCAACAGCGGCCAGACCGCGCAAGTAACGCTGGCCTCCGGCGACAGCCACCAGCACATCGATGCCGGCATCGTCGTCAAGCAAGCCACCGTGGGCGACCGCGTGTGGGAAGACGCCAACGGCAACGGCGTGCAGGACGCGGGCGAGCAGGGCGTGGACGGCGCGGTCGTCACGCTCAAGGAAACCGGCGGCCACGTGGTCGGCTCGGTCGCCACCCATGACGGCGGCCAGTACAGCTTCACCGTCGATCCGGGCACGTACACCGTGTCGGTGGCGCCGCCTGCGGGCTACGCCTTCACCGCCGCCGGCAAGGGCGTCGACGGCGCGCTGGACAGCGACGTCGGCAGCGACGGCAATGCCAGCGTCACGCTCGGCGCGGGCGACATCAAGCTCGACGTCGACGCCGGCGTCTACCGCCCGGCCTCGCTGAGCGAAGTGGTGTGGATCGACGCCAACCGCGACGGCCGCCTGAACAATGGCGAAGTCGGCGCGGCCGGCGTCAAGGTCACCTTGCTGGACGCCAGCGGCAACCCGGTGACGGCCGCCGCCGCCATCACCGACGCCAACGGCCACTACCAGTTCAACGGCCTGGCGCCCGGCGTCTACAGCGTGCAGTTCGACAAGAGCACGCTGCCAGCCGGCTACAACTTCACCTCCGCCGCTCAGGGTGGCCCCGGCGGCGCGGGCTCCGACGCCGACACCGGCACCGGCAAGACCGCACAAGTCACGCTGGCCTCGGGCGACAACCTGACCCTGCGCGCCGGCCTGACCGTGCAGCAAGCCACGCTGGGCGACCGCGTGTGGGAAGACAGCAACGCCAACGGCGTGCAGGACAGCGGCGAAAGCGGCATCGACGGCGTCAAGGTCGACCTGAAAGACAGCCTGGGCAATGTGGTCAACAGCACCGTCACCCACGACGGCGGCCAGTACAGCTTCACCGTCGATCCTGGCACCTATTCGATCGCCGTCACCGCGCCTGCGGGCTACGTCAGCAGCGCGATTGGCCAGGGCGGCAACGCCGCCACCGACAGCGACATCAGCGCCGCAGGCCAGAGCGGCAACGTGGCGTTGACGGCCGGCCAGAGCAACACCACGGTGGATGCCGGCTTGTACAAGCTCGCCGAACTGGGCGACACCGTCTGGAACGACGCCAACCGCAACGGCGTGCAGGACGCCAATGAAACCGGCCGTTCCGGCGTCAAGGTCACGCTGCTGGACGCCACCGGCGCCGCAGTGGCCACCGCCACTACCGACGTTGACGGCCACTACCTGTTCAACAATCTGAAACCGGGCACCTACAGCGTCCAGTTCGACAAGACCACGCTGGGCACCGGCTATGTGTTCAGCAGCGCGCACGCCGGCAGCGACGGCGCCGCCGATTCCGACGCCAGCGTCACCACCGGCCAGACCCAGCAGGTTACGCTGACCTCGGGTGCGGTCAATCACGACCTGGATGCGGGCGTGAGCGCCTTGCAGGCCACCATCGGCGACCGCGTGTGGGAAGACAAGAACGGCAACGGCGTGCAGGATGCGGGCGAGGCCGGCATCGTCGGCGTCAAGGTCGATCTGAAGGACGAGCAGGGCAACGTGGTCCAGACCACCAGCACCGGCGCCGACGGCAAATACAGCTTCACCGTGGACGCCGGCAAGTACGCGATCTCGGTCACCGCGCCGACCGGCATGAGCGCCACCGGCGCGCACGCCGGCAGCAATGGCGCGCTGGACAGCGATGTCGACGCCGCCGGACAGGGCGAACTGATCACCGTGGCGCCAGGCCAGGCCAACAACGACGTCGACGCCGGCTTCTACAAGGGCGCGACCTTGGGCGACCGCGTCTGGTACGACGTCAACAAGAACGGCCTGCAGGACAGTGCCGAAACCGGCGTGGCCGGCGTCAAGGTGATCCTGCTGGACCAGGCCGGCAATCCGACCGGCGCCACCGCGACCACCGACGCCAACGGCAGCTACAGCTTCACCAACCTCAAGCCGGGCACCTACAGCGTGCAGTTCGACAAGGGCTCGCTGCCGGCCAACTACAGCTTCACTGCGGCCGACCAGGGCGCCAACGACGTCAAGGATTCCGACGCCAACATCACCACCGGCAAGACCGCGCAAGTGACGCTGGCCTCGGGCACCGTCAACAACGACCTGGACGCCGGCCTGGTGGCGGCCCCGGCCAAGCTGGGCGACACCGTCTGGGAAGACAAGAACGGCAACGGCCTGCAGGACAGCGGCGAAGCGGGCCTGTGCGGCGTCACCGTGCAGCTGAAGGACGGCAGCGGCAAAGTGGTGGCCACCACCACCACCGATACCGCCGGCCACTACAGCTTCACCGCCGATCCGGGCAGCTACACGGTGTCGGTCACGGCGCCATCGGGTTACATTGTCACCAGCAAGGACGTGGGCAGTAACGACGCCAAGGACAGCGATTTCGGCAGCGATGGCGTCAGCAATGTCGTCAAGCTGTCAGCGGGCGAAACCAACAACACCATCGACGCTGGCCTGTACAAGGCGGCCACCATCGGCGACAGGGTGTGGATCGACAAGAACGGCAACGGCTTGCAGGACGACGGCAGCGACAGCGGCAAGGCCGGCGTCACGGTCAACCTGCGCGACGGCGACGGCAACATCGTCAAGACCACCACCACCGACAGCAACGGCAACTACAAGTTCTCGGTCGCGGCGGGCACTTACTCGGTGGACATCAAGGCGCCGAGCGGCTATCTGGTCACCGCCAAGGACGTGGGCAGCGACGGCACGGTCGACAGCGATGCCGACGCCAGCGGCAACCTCGGCGCGATCACCGTGTCCGCCGGCCAGCACGCCACCAATATGGACGCCGGCCTGTATCAAAAAGGTTCGATCGGCGACAAGGTCTGGTACGACACCAATGGCGACGGCATCCAGCAGTCGGGCGAGGCGGCCGCCAAGAATGTCGTGGTCACGCTGCTCAATGAAAAAGGCGTGGCCATCGCCACCGACACCACGGACGCGGCCGGCCTGTACGCGTTCACCGACGTCGGCCCCGGCAAGTACTCGGTCAAGTTCAGCGCACCGGAAGGCTATATCTTCACCAAGACCAACCAGGGCGCGAACACTGGCGCCGATTCGGACGCCGACAGCAGCGGCCAGACCGCGCAGTTCTCGCTGGCCTCGGGCGTGAAGGATGCGACCCGCGACGCCGGCCTGGTCAAGGCCGCCAGCATCGGCGACACCGTCTGGGAAGACGTCAACTACAACGGCGTCAAGGACAGCGGCGAGAAGGGCGTCGACGGCGTCACCGTCAAGCTGTACGACACGACCGGCACGCTCAAGGCCACCACCGTCACCCACGACGGCGGCCAGTACCTGTTCGACGGCCTCGCCGCCGGTTCGTACAAGGTTGCGGTCACCAACAGCAGCGGCTGGTACTTCACCAAGTCCGGCATGGGCGCCGACGCCAACGATTCCGACATCACCAGCGTCAGCGGCAGCACCGGCAGCACCGGCGCCATCACGTTGGCGGCCGGCCAGAACCTCACCACCGAAGATGCCGGCATCTATCGCAAGGCCAGCATCGGCGACAAAGTATGGCGCGACGCCAACCACAACGGCATCCAGGACAGCGGCGAAGAAGGCATCGGCGGCGTCAGCGTGGCGCTGTACGACGCCGCCACCAACAAGCAGCTGGGCAGCACGATCAAGACCGACGCCAGCGGCAACTACAAGTTCAGCGATCTGACGCCTGGCAACTACTACCTGGTGTTCGACAAGACCAACGTCAGCGCCTACTTCTCGTCGGATCAGCACACCTACAACATGAGCAACTGGAAGTGGGGCGTGAAGAACACCGGCACCAACGACGCCATCGATTCGGACGTGGCCGGCGACGGCAAGGCCTACACCAACGTCACCCACACCGACACGATCTCGCTGACGTCGGGCAAGAACGACATGAGCTGGGATGCCACCATCACGCCGATCGCGATCGACCTGAACGGCGACGGCATCCACACCATCGCCCGCGGCGCGATGCAGGGCAGCTTCGATTTGCTGGGCACCGGCAAGGCGATCCAGTCCGGCTGGTTGTCGGCCAGCGACGGCTTCCTGGCCATCGACAGCAACGGCAACGGCAAGATCGACAGCATCAACGAGCTGTTCGGCGGCGCCAGCAAGGGTTCGGGCTTCGCCAAGCTGGCAAGCTATGACAGCAACCACGACGGCGTGGTCGATGCCAGGGATGCGCAGTACGCCAGCCTGCTGGTCTGGCAGGACAAGAACAGCGACGGCAAGACCGACGCGGGCGAGCTGATGTCGCTGAAGG
Source organism: Duganella sp. GW821-FHT07G03 (assembly GCF_059418605.1). Classification (NCBI taxonomy): domain Bacteria; kingdom Pseudomonadati; phylum Pseudomonadota; class Betaproteobacteria; order Burkholderiales; family Oxalobacteraceae; genus Duganella; species Duganella sp. GW821-FHT07G03. Next base: position 217,485 of record NZ_JBWKQE010000009.1, on the reverse strand, counting down.
ACGCCGGCGTGGCCAGCCTGAAGGTGGCTTATACCGAACTGCCGTTCGTCGACGCCAACAACAACCTGCACCTGGAGCGTAGCAGCGTCGTCATGAACAACGGCAAAGCGGCCGACATGACCGACGTGTATTTCGACGTCGCCAGGGCAGACGCGGCCGCGGCCGGCGTGGTCGCACCGACCATCGCCGACCTGATCGGCTCCGAGCCAGCGGCGACGCTGGTGGGCCAGAGCCCGGTAGCGCATTGCTAAGATTTCAAAGCGGGGAAGCCGCCGGGGACCAGCTCCGGCGGCCGATTACAACTACTTTTATAGAAAAATCATCATGACCATCAACTTCAACACCGCAGTCAAAGCCGCCGCCGTAGCCACCGCCCTGGTATTTTCCAGCGTCAGCCACGCCGCCATCACCGTGCAGACCAAGTCCGCGCTCGAGTACTACAACGATGACGCCACCTTCTTCGGCACCCCGTCCGCCACCACGATCTCCCCGTGGACCCTGAGCGGCGACGGCGTCAATACGCTGGCCTTCTGCATCGATCCGACCACGCCGGCCAACGACCAGGCCGGCTACAGCGGCCAGCTGACCCGGCAGTCGAACAGCGCCATCGTCGGCCTGTACGAAACCTCGTACCGCAAAGTATTGAATAACGGCGTCTACAACGCCAACAATGCGGCGGCTTTCCAGCTGGCCTTGTGGGAAACGCTGGATGACAAGGATTTCGCTCACGGCAAACTGCAGTTGCCAACCACCGGCGGCGTCCTGGATGACAACGACCTGGTCGCCGGCATCGCGCACGGCATGCTGAGCGATGCGCTGGCTTACTCCGGCCATGGCGGCAGCTACGTCTACACCGAATACACCGCAGCCGGCTCGCAAACGCTGCTGGGCGTTTCGGCCGTGCCGGAAGCGGACAGCTGGGCCATGATGGCGGCCGGCCTCGGCCTGCTGGGCCTGGTCGTCCGCCGCAAATCGGGCAAGGGCGCCAGCCTCGCCTGATTTGTCGGGGCAGGGTGCGGTGTTTCGCCCATGAAATCCTATTTATATGGCACACTGCGGGCTCACCAATGTTGATACCCTTTGGAGCTCATGAGCCTTATCCGGAACCTGCCCTTTGAATGGCTGGTCGGCCTGCGTTACACGCGGGCCGGCAAGCGCAGCGGGCGCAATAGTTTTATCTCTTTTATTTCGCTCATTTCCATGGCCGGCATCGGCCTGGGCGTGGCCGCGCTGATCGTCGTGCTGTCCGTGATGAACGGCTTCCAGAAAGAAGTGACCGACCGCATGCTGTCGGTGCTGGCCCACATCGAAATCTTCGACGCCCGCGGTGCTATGCCGGACTGGCACGCCGCCGCCGCCGAAGCGCGCAAGAATCCCGAAGTGATCGGCGCCGCGCCGTTCGCCGAGACGCAGGGCATGCTGGTGCGTGACGATGTACTGCGTCCCGCCATCATCCGCGGCGTGCTGCCGGAGCAGGAACCCACTGTCTCCGACGTCGCCAAACAGACCAAGCGGGGCAGCTTCAACGCGCTGCAACCGGGCAGCTACAACATCGTGCTGGGCATCGAGCTGGCGCGCGCGCTGCGCGTCAACCTCGGCGAGAAGGTCACGCTGGCGCTGGCCCAGGGCCAGCCGACACCGGCCGGCGTGCTGCCGCGCCTGCGCTCGTTCACCGTGGTCGGCATCTTTGAAGCGGGCCACAACGAGTTCGACTCCGCACTGGCCTTCGTCCACCTGACCGACGCCGAAAAGCTGCTGCGCATGGACGCGCCGGCCGGCCTGCGCCTGCGCCTGTCCGACATGCACCGCGCGCCGCAAGTGGCGCAAGACCTGAAGTCCAGCATGTCGGGCGACCTGATCATGCGCGACTGGTCCAAGCTCAACGCCAATTGGTTCGCCGCCGTACAGACCGAGAAGCGCATGATGTTCATCATCCTGACCTTGATCATCGCGGTGGCCGCCTTCAACCTGGTGTCGACGCTGGTGATGACCGTGACCGAGAAGCAGGCCGACATCGCCATCCTGCGCACGCTGGGCGCTTCGCCGCGTTCGATCATGAAGATTTTCATGATCCAGGGCGCGCTGGTCGGCATCCTCGGCACCGCGATCGGCGTGGCAGGGGGCGTGCTGGTGGCGCTCAACATCGACGTCATCGTGCCGTTTATTGAACATTTATTGGGAGTGCAGTTCTTGTCGAAGGATATCTACTACATCAGCAGCGTGCCGTCCGACCTGCGTTGGCCGGACGTGTTCAAGATCGGCGGCGTGGCCGTGGTGCTGGCCTTCGTGGCGACCTTGTACCCGAGCTGGTGGGCCGCCCGCGTGAAACCTGCGGAGGCGCTGCGCTATGAGTAATCTGGAACCCGTGGTCCTTTCCTGCCGCAGCCTGGGCAAGACCTTCACGCAAGGCGACTACTCGGTGCAGGTGCTGAACGGCATCGACATCGACGTGCGGCGCGGCGAACGCGTGGCCATCGTCGGCGCCTCTGGCTCCGGCAAATCGACCTTGCTGCACCTGCTGGGCGGCCTTGACACGCCGACCAAAGGCAGCGTCACCCTGCTGGGCAAGGACTTCGCCAGCCTGAGCGAGACGGCGCGCGGCGACTTGCGCAACGCCTCGCTGGGCTTCGTCTACCAGTTCCACCACCTGCTGCCGGAATTCAGCGCGCTCGATAACGTCGCGATGCCGCTGATGATACGTCGCCTCAAGCGCAGCGAGGCCAGCACGCTGGCGCAGCAGATCCTCACCCGCGTCAACCTGGCCAAGCGCGTTACGCACGTGCCGGGCGAGCTGTCCGGCGGCGAGCGTCAGCGCGTGGCGCTGGCGCGGGCGCTGGTCACGCAGCCGGCCTGCGTGCTGGCCGACGAACCGACCGGCAATCTCGATCACGCCACCGCGCAGACGATCTTCGATTTGATGCTGGAACTGTCGCGCACCCTGGGCACCGCCTTCATCATCGTCACTCACGATATCGAGCTGGCGCGCCGCTGCGACCGCGTGCTGCGCCTGACCGACGAAGGCCTGCACCCTTACCAGGACTGACGTGATGTGGATCGACACCCACTGCCACCTCGACGCCCACGAATTCGGCGGCGAGTCGGCCGCGCAGGCGGCGCTGGCGCGGCAGCAGGGCGTGTCGATGATCGTGATCCCGGCGGTGGCGACGGCCAACTTTCCGGTGGTGGCGCAACTCGCCGCCAGCGTGGACAACGCCTGCTACGCGCTGGGCATCCATCCGATCTACGTTCCGCACGCCGACGAGGACGACCTGCGCGTGTTGCGCGAGCAGGTCGCCGCCGCCATGGCCGACCGTCGTTTCGTCGCGCTCGGCGAGATCGGCCTGGACTTCTTTATCCCCATGCTGACCGAGCCGGCGATGCGCGAGAAGCAGATCTTCTTCTTCCGCGAGCAGCTTAAGATCGCCCGCGATTTCGAGCTGCCGGTGCTGATGCACGTGCGCCGCTCGCAGGACGTGGTGCTCAAGCACGTGCGCCAGATCCGGCCCGCCGGCGGCATCGCCCACGCGTTCAACGGCAGCTTCCAGCAGGCGCAGGGCTATATCGAGCTGGGCTTCAAGCTGGGCTTCGGCGGCGCCATGACCTTTACGCGCGCGCTGCAAATCCGCCGGCTGGCGGCCGAGCTGCCGCTGGCATCCATCGTGCTGGAAACGGACGCGCCGGATATCGCCCCGAGCTGGGTCCACCCCGGCCGTAACAGTCCCGACCAAATTCCCCGCATCGGCGCCGTGCTGGCCGAGTTGCGCAACATCCCCCTGCGAGAGGTGGCCGACGCCACCAGCGCCAATGCGCGCGCCGTGCTGCCGCGCATGTCAATGTGAGCTTCAGGCCACACTGTTAGATTTCGATAGATTTGACCTGGGCGCAATAGTGCATAATCAAAAACTTTAATATTTGCGCAATTTATCGAAAGTCCGTAATGAAAAACATTGTCCGTAGTACTTGCCTTGCAGCCCTGGTGTTGGTTCCTGTCGCCAGTTTCGCCGATTCCAGCGAGGTTTCCGAGCGCCAGATCGATGTGCCCAAGTGCAAAACGCCTGCGGCCAAGGTCGTGTTCACCGAATTCAAATGCAAATCGGCTGATTGCTCGTCGGGCGCAGGCCAGCAGGACCCGCGCCAGTACCGCTGGTGGGAGCGCCGCGGTGATGTCGCGCAGCCGAGCTATACCGGCGTCGGCACCGGCATGACCGAAATGCTGGCCACCGCGCTGACCCAGACCGGCTGCTTCGACGTGCAGGAACGGGCGGAAATGGAAGAGATCAACAAGGAACTGGCGCTGATCGGTAAGAAGGTCGAGGCCGAGGCGGCCGACTACATGATCACCGGTTCGATCACCTCGCTGGGCTTCGAGCAAAGCTCCACCGGCCTGGGCGGCCTGGGCTTCCTCAAAGGCCCGCTGGGCTTGCTGGCCGGCTCGGTCGACTTCAAGAAATCCAAGGTGCACATGAATATGGACATCCGCGTGGTGGACGTGAAGCGCGCCAAGATCATTGCCTCCAAGACCTTCCAGGCGAACAACGAAAAGAACGGCTTCGGCGTGTCGGCGCTGGGTTGGGGCGGCGGTGTCGGGCTGGGCGGCAGCCACGCCAGCATCAGCGGCTCGCCGCTGGAAGAGGTGGCGCGCGACCTGCTGGTCAAGTCGACCTCCTTCCTGGCCGAGACCATCGCCGCCAAGAACATCACCGACCACGTCGCGGTCAAAGCCACCGACGTGTCGGTGAAATAAGGCGCGCGCGATCGTACCGCAAGCGGCCCGCCTGCACGATTGAAACCATGGCGGTGTTGTAATAATGCTTTATTTGACATGAAATATCGGCAATGATATTGTCTTTGCACCACTACCCGTGGTCCTCGTTTGAACTTTAACTATCTGAAAAGGTTCGTCAAAATGAAAAAGCAAAATGAGACAAAGCTGTTCGCATTCAAACTGGCAGAGAAAAAAGTCGCCGCTGTAAAAGCCGCTCCACAATGGAAAGCCCGCGAAGGCGTGGCGCTGGCCGGCTGCTCCGGTCCTGATGCCCGCGGCCCACGCAACAACATCGCAGACACTGGCATCTGGTGCTAAGCATCTGTCCGCCTGTGCCCCGGCTTCCCGGGCGCAGGCGGACAGTTAGCCGACTCCATGACCAAGAAAATCCTGATTATCACCCGCAGCGACGACCTCCATGTCGACTTGCTCACCCCCATGCTGGCCGCGCGAGGCGGAACCTTCTTCAGGCTCGACCTCGACGCCTTTCCCCGCGATTACGAACTGATTCAATCCTTCCAGCCGCACGGCTGCCACGGAGAAATCCGCCATCTGCCGACGGGCGCCAGCCTCGTTGTCGAGGAGGTGGGCGCCGTCTGGGCCCGCAAGTCGGCCGACTTCGCCTACCGCAGCGAGGAGCTGGGCGCGCAGGAGCTGGCCTACGCCAAACTGGAAAGCGAACAAGCCTTGTTCGGCCTGCTGTACGGCCTGGACTGCTACTGGATCGGCCACCCGCTGACGATGCGCGGCGCCATGTGGAAAGGCGAGCAGCTGCAGCGCGCGCAGCGCATGGGCTTTCGCATACCGGCCACGCTGGTCACCAATTCCGCCGAACAGGTGCGCCAGTTCCAGCGACAATTGCCGGGCCAGATGATCTTCAAGGCCATGTCGACCCCGTCGCTGGCGGCGGAGGACGTGGACGCCGCCGACTGCATCGTCGAGGGTCTGACCACTACCGTGGTCGACGAGGACATGATGGAGGCCATCGAGGCGGTGGCCGAGCTGCCTTGCCAGTTCCAGGGCTACATCGCCAAGCAGTACGAGCTGCGCGTGACCGTCATCGGCCGCCGCGTGTTCGCTGCAAAAATCCACAGCCAGGACGACAGCCGTACGGCGGTCGATTGCCGCGACATGTCGGCGACTATCCGCTACGAGCCAACCTTGCTGCCGGCGCATATCGAACAGCGCTGCCTGGAGCTGGTGGCCAGCTACGGCTTGAATTTCAGCGCGCTGGACTTGATCGTCACGCCGGACGACGACTACGTCTTCCTCGAAAATAATCCCGCCGGACAGTTCCTCTTCATCGAGCAGCTGATCCCCGAATTCAATCTGTTGGAAACGCTGGCCGGCCAGCTGTTGCAGGAGGCCGCATGCCGCACGCACTGAACCAGCATCTGCCGGAAAAAATCAAGCAGATGGAGGCGCTGCGCGGGGGCAGGGTGCTGGTGATGGCCGCTGCGCAGCTGGACATGGAAATGCTGCCCGCGCTCTACCAGCAACTGCGCGCCATCGGCCACGGCGAGCGGCTGGACGTGGTGCTGCAATGCCGTGGCGGCATGGTCAACGCCGCGCGCCGTATCGCGCTGCTGCTGCGCGGGTACACGCAGCGCCTGGGTTTCATCGTGCCTTATTACTGCCAGTCGTCGGCTACGTTGCTGACGTTGGCGGCCGATGAGATCATCGCCGGCGAGCTGGCGATTTTCTCGCCCATCGACCCGCATTTACAGGGCGATGCAGAAGGCGGCGAGTCGAGCGCCGTGTCGTCGCAGGACATCAGCCAGTTCGGCGAAATGTGCGCCGCCTGGTTCGGCGCGGACGCCGGGCAGGCGCGCGCGGAAGCGTTGTCGCTGCTGAGCGCCAGCGTATTCCCGCCCACGCTGACGGCGTTCTATCGCACCACGCTGGAGCTGCGCCAGATCGGCGAGGAGTTGTTGCGCTATCAGCTGCCGCAGCGCGATGCCGATGCGCGCGGCAAGATCGTCGAGCACCTGATGTCCGCCTACCACTCGCACCACTACGCCATCACCGGCGAGGAATTGGCGTCGCTCGGCCTGCAAATGCGACGCGATTCCAAGATCGAGGACCTGGCCTGGGAGATGTCGCTGCTGCTGCAAGCCCATATCGGCGGCGGTGCGCGGACTTCGGTCGAGGCGCCGGTGCAGGAAGCCTTGCTGGCCACGCGCGATGGCGTGACGGTGCGCTACCGGCAAGCGGACGGGTTGCTTCCGCGCTGGTCCGGCGTTGCATGAGCAATCCGCATCTGCAACGGCTGGCGCTGTTGCGCGTGTTCGCGCCGCGCCTGGCCCTGGGCCTGTTGTTCATGACCGTGACGGTGTTGGTGGAACTGAGTTATCCACGGGCGCTGTCGTATTTCATCGATCATATCGGATTGAAGAACGACGGCGGCTGGTTCGGCCCCTTCGCCGCGACGGTGACGGCGGTGCTGGCGTTGCAGGCGGTGGCGACCACGATGCGCTACTACCTGTTCGAAACGACCGGGCATATGATCGTCACGCGCATTCGCCGCCTGCTGTACGGGGCGCTGATACGGCAGCCGGTCGGCTTCTACGACAAGCACAACGTCGGTGAGCTGACCAGCCGCCTGTCGGCCGACGTCGAAATCCTGCATGACACGCTGACCATGGGCCTGGCCATTTCGCTGCGGTCCTTGTGCGTGCTGGCCGGCTGCGTTGTGATGTTGTTGACGATTTCACCGGTACTGAGCCTGATCCTGCTGGTCTACGTGCCGTTGACGCTATACATGGGCGACTGGCTGGGCAAGCATGTACGCCGGCGATCGCGCGAAATCCAGCAGCGCCAGGCCGATTGCGGCAGCGTGGCGCACGAATACTTCAGCAATATCCGGCTGGTGCATGCGTTCAACCAGCAGCGCGCCGCCGGTGCCAAATATGCCGATGCCACCGCGCACGCGCTGACAGCGGCGATAGGCAACACGCGCTTGCTGGCGTCGTTTCGCGGCGTGTCGTCGTTCGCCATGTACCTGGCGTTGCTGGCGACCCTGTGGCTGGGCGCGACGCTGATCGGGCGAGGCAGGCTGTCGGCGGGGGAGCTGACCAGCTTTGTGATCTATGCCGGCATGGTCACCAGTTCGTCGGGTGCGGTCAGCGATTTCTGGAGCGACTGGATGCGCACCATCGGCGCCACGGAGCGGGTGTTCGAGATCATCGAGAGCGAAGGCCCATCCGACGCCCAGCCTGCCGTTGCTGTGGCGTTGCGCGGCGACCTGTCGTTTAGCGACGTCAGTTTTGTCTATCCCGAGCGGCCGGAAAAACTTGCGCTCGACGGCGTCAGTTTCACGATTGCTGCGGGAGAGAACGTGGCGCTGGTGGGGGCGTCGGGGGCGGGCAAGTCCACCATCGCCAGTTTGATGCTGGGCTTTTATCGGCCGGGCAGCGGCGTGATCGCCTTCGATGGATTGCCATACGAGCAGATCGACGTCGCCGGCGTGCGCGCGCATATCGCCATTGTGGAGCAGGAGCCGTCGCTGTTCTCGGGCAGCATATTCGAGAACATCGCCTTCGCGGTGCCTGACCGCGAAGTGACGCGGGCGGACGTGGTCGACGCCGCCCGCCTGGCCAACGCGCATGACTTTATCGAAGGCTTCCCGCACGGCTACGACACCGTGGTCGGCGAACGCGGCGTGCAGCTGTCCGGCGGCCAGAAGCAGCGCATCGCGATCGCCCGCGCCTTGCTGCGCGATCCGAAGATCCTGATCCTCGACGAAGCCACCAGCGCGCTCGATTCCGCCAGCGAATTGCAAGTGCAGCAGGCGCTGGATAAGCTGATGGAGGGCCGCACCACCATCGTCATTGCCCATCGCTATTCCACCATCGTCAAGGCCGACCGCGCCTTGGTGCTGGAGCAGGGCGCCATCGTGCAGCAGGGCGCGCATGCGGAGTTGATCCAGCAGCGCGCCGGCTTGTATTTCCGCCTGATGCAGAATCAGTTGTCGGCATATCGCACCGGATGATCTGCATCAATCTACGATAAGGTCGTTCATGCCTCGGCGGCGGTTCTGCGTAGTATCGGACTGTTGCGATACTTGAGGAGCGGCCGTCAGGCCGGACAAGGCGATGAGGGCGGTGACGATCGGCTTCGCCACAGGGGCGGCGTGGCTGCAAACGCAGGCGGCGCTACCGTCCGCGATGGCCGGCTTGGCGGCGGTCCTTGTGCTGGCGGCGTGCTTGTTGTCGTGGTACGCCTGCTTGCGGAGGCAAATGCACCGCTTCGGCGCGCGCGCGGATGCCGCATTGCGTTGCGCGGCATCGTTGCTGGCCGGCGCCGTGATTGGGTTCTTGTGGGCGGCCTGGATGGCTTACCGCGTCCTGGCGCCCCAACTTGCGGCAGCTGACGAAGGCCGCGACCTCACCTTGATCGGCACCATCGACAATCTGCCGTACCGCTTCGACCAGGGCGTGCGTTTCAATTTCGCGGTGGAGCGTGTGCTGGGCCGTGCACTGGACGCCGTTCCGCCGCATATTTCGCTGGCCTGGTATGCCGGATTTCGCGACCAAGTCAACGAGATCGGCGATGTCCAGCCGGGCGAGCGCTGGCAGCTGACGGTGCGCCTGCAACGGCCCCACGGCAATGCCAACCCATATGGCTTCGACTACGAAGTGTGGCTGCTGGAACAAGGCCTGCGCGCGACCGGCTACGTGCGGCCGGCGCCGAACAACCTGCGACTGGACGGCTTTGTCTTCAGCGTTGGCAACGTGATCGAGCACGCGCGCGCGTTGCTGCGCGCGCGCATACTGGCCGCGCTGCCCGGCAAGCCGTATGCCGGCGTGATCGTCGCGCTGGTGGTGGGCGACCAGCGCGGCATCGATCAATCGGACTGGAATGTCTTCAACCGGACGGGCATCGGCCACCTGATATCCATCTCAGGCTTGCACATCACGATGGTGGCGGGTCTGTTCGCGCTGGCCGCTTTCAATCTGTGGCGGTATTCGTTCTTCACGCGCGCGCAGCTGCCCTTGCTGCTGCCCGCGCAAAAAGTGGCGGCGCTGGTCGGCGCGACGGTGGCGCTGTTCTATGTCCTGCTGGCCGGATTCGGCGTGCCAGCGCAGCGCACCTTGTACATGTTGATGGTGGTCGCCGCCGCGCTGTGGCTGAACCGCATCGCCAGCGTCTCGCATGTGCTGTGCTGCGCACTTGGCGTGGTGGTGCTGATCGATCCCTGGGCGGTATTGTGGCCGGGCTTCTGGCTGTCGTTCGGCGCGGTCGCCACGATTCTGTATGCGTCGGTCGGCCGCACCACGCTACGGACCCCGCGGCGCGACGATGCCGCGCCTCGTCCCTCACGCCTTGAGCAGCTCTGGCAGGCCTTGCGCGTCGGCGCCCACACGCAGTACGCGGTGACGTTTGGCCTGGTGCCGCTCACGATGCTGTTGTTCGCCCAGGTCTCTGTGGTCAGTCCGCTGGCGAACGCAGTGGCGATACCGTTGATCAGCCTTGTGGTCACGCCGCTCGCGCTGGTCGGCAGCATGCTGCCCGCGTTGTTGGCGGCGCCGGTGCTGGGCCTTGCGCATCTGCTGGTGGAATGGTTGGCCGCCTGCCTGCAATGGTTCAGCGGCTTGCGCTACGCCGTATGGAGCGCGCCGACGCCGCCGTTCTGGCTATTCTGCTGGGCCATGGGCGGCACCATCTGGCTGCTTGCGCCGCGCGGCTGGCCGGTGCGCTGGCTAGGCCTGGCGAGCTGGATACCGCTGCTGGCCGCCGAGCCATCGCATCCATTGCCAGGCCGGATGAACGTCACCGCCTTCGACGTGGGGCAGGGCATGGCATTGTTGATCGAGACCAGCGGGCATCGCCTGCTGTACGATACCGGCCCCACCTACTCGCTGACCTCCAATGCCGGCAACCGCGTGATCCTGCCTTACCTGAAGGCGCGCGGCATCGCCGCATTGGACGGCATGATCGTCACCCACAGCGACGCCGACCACTCCGGCGGCGCCTTGACGATACTGGACGGCGTGCGGGTGGATTGGGTACTGTCATCGCTGCCTTCCCAGCATCCCATCGCCAGGGCCGCGCGCCAGCACCTGCACTGCGCGGCGGGCCAGCGCTGGGACTGGGACGGCGTGCGTTTCGAGCTGCTCCATCCGCCTGCCGCCAGCTACGCCGACGCCACGCTCAAACCCAATGCGCGCGGCTGCACGCTGAAGATCACGGCCGGCGGCAAATCGATGCTGCTGGCCGCCGACATCGAAGCCGCGCAGGAGGCCGCGCTGGTGCAGCGCGACCCCGCCAGCTTGCGGGCCGACGTGCTGCTGGCGCCACACCACGGCAGCGGTACTTCGTCCACGCCGGCGTTCCTGCTGGCGGTGCACCCGCGGACCGCGCTGTTCCAGGTCGGTTATCGAAATCGCTACCACCACCCCAAGCCGGAAATCTACGAGCGCTACGGCCAGTTGCACATCGAACGCCTGCGCACCGACCAGGCCGGCGCGCTGACCCTGGATTTTGGCGATACTATCGAGATCGGCGCCTGGCGCCAGGCACACGCGCGCTACTGGTACGGCCGCTAAATTAGAGCCTTTCCCCCAAGCCTGCCGAGGTAAGTGCCATTACAATGGTCTGAAAACAATCATACGGAGACCGCTTGTGACCAAGCCCAAGCTGCATTTTGCCCACGCCAACAGTTACCCGGCGGGTGTGTACCGCCAGTACTTCGAGCTGCTGGCCGACGATTTCGAGATCCAGGCGCTCGACATGCACGGCCATAGCGCGCGCTACCCGGTCAGCGACGGCTGGCCGCACCTGGTCGACGAATACATCAATGAACTCACCAAACGCTATGACGAGCCGGTGATCCTGGTTGGCCACTCGCTGGGCGGCATGCTCAGCCTGATGGTGGCCCATGCGCGGCCGGACCTGGTGCGCTGCGTCGTCATGCTCGATGCGCCGGTCGTGGCCGGATGGCGCGCGCTGTTCTGGCGCCTGATCAAAATGAGCGGCAACGCCAACCGCGTGCCGCCGGCAAAATTCTCCATCCGCCGCCGCAATGTGTGGCCGGACGCGCAGGCCGCCTTCCAGCACTTCGCCGGCAAGGACCTGTTCGCCGCCTGGGCGCCGGGCGTGCTGGCCGATTACATGGAAAGCGGACTCAAGCCGCATGCGGAAGGCGTGCAGCTGCGCTTCACCCGCGAAGTGGAAACCATGATCTACGCCAGCCTGCCGCATCACCTGCCCAAACTGGTGCGGGGCCGCTTCCCGGCGCCGATCGGTTTCATCGGCGGCACCGATTCCTGGGAAACCAGCCAGTCCGGCCTCGGCCACACCCAGGCGCTGGTGGGCAAGCACTACCGCATTGTGCCGGGCGGACATTTGTTCCCGATGGAGTCGCCGGCGCTGGCGGCGCAGGCAACCCGCGAGATGATTGCCGGGCTGTTGAACGAATCCGGTAAAAAAGTTCTTAAAAAGCAGGCTTTCGCGTAAAATCTTGGGCATTCGGCGCGCTTGCGCCGCCCCTGAACTTTAGGAATGCCTTGCGATGACAATTAAAAGCGATAAATGGATACGCCGGATGGCGGAGCAGCATGGGATGATCGAGCCGTTCTTCCCGGACCAGGTACGCCAGGAAGACGGCCGCAAGGTCATCTCCTACGGCACCTCGTCGTATGGCTACGACATCCGCTGCGCCGATGAATTCAAGGTCTTCACCAACATCAACAGCACCATCGTCGATCCGAAGAACTTCGATTCGAACTCCTTCGTTGATATCAAGAGCGATGTCTGCATCATCCCGCCGAACTCGTTCGCCCTGGCGCGCACCATGGAATATTTCCGCATTCCACGCAGCGTGCTGACGGTCTGCCTGGGCAAGTCGACCTATGCGCGTTGCGGCATCATCGTCAACGTAACGCCGTTCGAGCCGGAATGGGAAGGCTATGTGACGCTGGAGTTCTCCAACACCACGCCGCTGCCGGCCAAGATCTACGCGCACGAAGGCTGCGCGCAGGTGCTGTTCTTCGAGAGCGACGAAGTGTGCGACGTGTCGTACAAGGACCGCAACGGCAAGTACCAGGGCCAGCACGGCGTGACCTTGCCTAAAGCATAAGAACTAGTTCAAACTTTCACCGGCAGTATCATCTCCACGCACAGGCCGCCGCCGGCGCGGTTGCTGGCCTTGATGCTGCCGCCGTAGGCTTCGATCACGTGCTGGGCGATCGCCAGGCCCAGGCCGTGGCCTTCGGTGCTGGCGCTGCTGGAGCGGAAGAACGGTTGGAAGATGGTGTCGAGATCGGCCGGCGCCACGCCCGGTCCGCGATCGAGCACGCGGATGCTCAGGCTGCGGGCGTCGGACAGGGTGTGGGCTTGCAGCTGCACCACGCCGCCGTCCGGGCTGTGCTTGATGGCGTTGCGCACCACGTTCTCGATGGCGCGGCCCAGCAGGTCGGCCTGGCCGGCGACCAGCACGTCGGCTTCGCCTTCCAGCACCACGCTGCGCTGCTGGCTGGACGCTTCGTAGCTGGCGTCGTCGGCGATCTGGTCCAGCAGTTCGGCCATGCCGATTTCTTCCTGGCTGGCCTTGATGGCGCCCGCTTCCAGGCGCGCCAGCGTCAATAATTCTCCCACCAGTTTATCCATGCGCACGCTTTCGCGTTCGATGCGCTCCAGCGAGGCCGCCAGCTTGTCCGGTTGTTGGTGCGCCAGGCCGATCGCCGCCTGCAAGCGCGCCAGCGGCGAGCGCAGTTCGTGCGAGACGTCGTGCAGCAGCCGGGTCTGGCCGTCGATCAGGTTGCGCAGGCGCGCCGTCATGCGGTCGAAGTCGCGGCCGAGGTCGTTCAGTTCGGAGTTGCGCTTGCCCTTGCCGGCCGCGCCGAAGCGCGGCGCCAGGTCGCCGCCGGCGGCGGCGTCGAAGGCCAGCCGCAGAGCGCGGATCGGCCGGGAAAAGTACCAGGCCAGCAGCATCGAGAACAACAGGCTGGCCAGCGTGGCGGCGGCGATCGGCACCCACAGGGTCAGCGGCTGGAAGCGCGGGCCGCGCATGTCGCCGGGGCCGCCCGGACCGCCATAGCCGCGGTCGCTGCCCGGCGGGGCGTCCGGTGGCGCGCCGGCCCGGCTAGGGTCGAAGCCGGGGCCAGGCCCTGGGCCTTGGGCGGAGCCCGCACCCGGCCCCGGCCCTGGGCCGCCGCCGGGCTGATCCCCGCGTGGCGCCGCCGGCCCGCCTTGCAGTGCCATCTGGGTGCTGCCCAGCCCTGCCATCAGCGGACGGTCGAAGCCCAGGCCGTGTGATGGTATAAATAATATGTATCGTTTCCCTTCCAGGTCGGCGACCTGGCGTACCACGCGGCGCTTGCCTTCCTGCTTGAGCAGGGTGCGCGATTCGCGCAGCATGGCGGCGTTGATGGTGCGCTCCAGCAGTTCATGGCCCTGTTCGTCGACCGCGAACACCTTGTGCCGTTCCATCCCCTCCAGCAAACGCCGCAGCGCCTTGACGCCGCCGAATTCCAGCGTGGCGGCCGCCGAGCTGATCGCCATCTCGGCCGGTGGGCTGGTGTCCAGGTCATTGGCCTGGTTGGCTTGCTGGTCGCGGTTCTTGAGCCAGATGGCGCCGCCGATGCCGACCGTGGCGGTCAGCTGGGCCAGCAGGATGCAGACGAAAAACTTCCAGAACAAACGGCCCACGGGCTACTCCTTGATCAGCTGATAGCCCAGGCGGTACACGGTTTGCAGGCAGGAGCGGCCGTCGGCGATGGTGCCGAGCTTGTGACGCAGGCTGCTCAGGTGGACGTCGATATTGCGGTCGAAGCGCGCCAGCGGCCGGCCCAGTCCCTGTTCGGACAAGGCGTTCTTGCTGACCGGGCGGCCGGCGTTGCGGGCCAGCACTTCGAGCAGGTTGAATTCGGTGCTGGTCAGTTCCAGCTTGTCGCCGGCCCAGGCCGCGCGCCGCTGTTCCGGCCACATGGTCAGCTGGCCGACGGTCAGCGCGGCCGGCGTGCCGTTGTCGAGCGGCGCGCTGTGCGCCCGGCGCAGGATGGCGCGGATGCGGGCGGTCAGCTCGCGCGGGGTGCAAGGCTTGGCCACGTAGTCGTCGGCGCCCAGTTCCAGGCCGACGATGCGGTCGGTGTCGTCGCCGCGCCCGGTCAGCATCAGGATCGGCAGCTGGCTGTTGGTGCGGATGCGACGCAGCGTCTCCAGGCCGTTCATGCGCGGCATCATCACGTCCAGGATGGCGATCGAATACAGGCCGGTGAAGGCTTCGGCGGTGCCGGCTTCGCCGTCGTGCACCATTTTGACGTCAAAACCTTCCTGTTCCAGGTATTCCTTGAACATGCCCACCAGTTCGATGTCGTCGTCGATCAGCAGTACTTTGCTCTTCATGCCGCGTGTTTCTTTCTATGTCAATGAGCCGATCATAACAGTCCGGCAGGCCCATCCGGCGGTCTTTTACGCCGATTTACAACGGCTTGCCCAGCCCCAATTGCGTGTCAAAACGGCCATCTTTACATCGATTTACCCGGGGCTTACGGCGCTTTACACGGGGCGGCCAGAGAATGGCTACTCCCAATCAACCAAGGATTGTTTGTATGAAAACTCAAAAAACCAGCTTACACAATATCTTGCTGGCTGCCGCCATGGCGTTGCCCCTGTTCGCCGCAGGTGGCGCCGCCCGTGCCGAGGACTTGGGCGACGACGCCGGCCGCCCACCGATGATGACGCAGGGCGCCGGCCACGGCGACGAGCACGAAGGCCCAGAGCATGGCGACCGCGGTCCAGGCTTCCACGGCGGTCCCCATATGGGCATGGGCGGCCATCCGCCGTTCGTCCACGGCATCGAGCTGAGCGAGGCGCAGGAGGACAAGGTGTTCGCCATCCTGCACGCGCAGGAGCCGTATTTGCGCGAGCAGGGCAAGGCCGCCGCCAAGGCCCATGAAGCGTTGCGCGCATTGGGCCGCGCCGACCAGTATGACGACGCCAAGGCCGCGGCGCTGGCCAAGGATGCCGCGACAGCGATGGCCAACGTCGCCCTGCAGCATGTGCGTACCGAGCAGAAGCTGCTGGCTGTGCTGACGCCCGAGCAGCGCAAGAAGCAGGCGGATGGCGAAGCCCGCCGCATGCCGCGCCCTTGATGCCCCCTCAACCACTGAACGGAGAACCTTATGTCGATTAGCGCCCTGAGTTCCAGCAACACCAGCCAGCTTAGCTTCCTGAGCCGTTTGAGCAGCACCAGCGCCGGCAACGGCGCCGAGGCCGCGCGCGGCGCACCGCCGCCACGTCCGCCCGAAGGCGGCGGCTTCGCCTCGGCCATTGCCGACGCCTTCAAAGCCATCGGCATCACCGATGCCGGCGACAGCAGCAGCACCTCGACCTCCACCTCCACCAGCGGCGCCAGCAGCACCGACAGCGCCGACAGCAGCGGCACCGTGGCCGACGCGCTGGGCAGCTTCCTGCAAAGCCTGATGGGTGCGCTGCACGCGCAGAACGCCAGCAGCAGTAGCGATGCGCCTGCATACGGCGAGGGGCAGCAGGGCGGCGGCCCAGGCGGTCCGGGCAAGCTGGAATCGGATCTGCAAAGCCTGCTCTCCAAGCTGACTTCGAGCAGCACCGACAACACGTCCGACACCGGCACCGACAGCACCGACGCGGTCAGCCAGCTGGAAAGCAGCTTCGCCAAGCTGCTCGACAAGCTGGGCGGCGGCACCAGCGCCAGCAGCGACAGCACCGACGCCAACACCAAGCTGGCCGCCTTCCTGCAAGCCTTGTCGACCAAGGTGGGCGGCAGCGGGACCAGCGGTAATCTGGTCAACACCACGGTATAAACAAGGAGTAAAAATGCCATCCCACGATGACACCCGCGAACATAGCCTGGCGGCCGACCTGAGCGCCATGCTGAACCTGGCCAGCGACCGTCGCCAGACCTTGCGCTGGCTGCTGGCCGGGGCGTCGGCGCTGCCGGTGCTTGGCTGCGGCGGAGGCTCATCTGCCAGCGACAGCACCAGCGCGGCGTCAACCTCGACCAGCACCACCACGACCACCGCCGCCGGTTCCTGCGCGGTGATCCCCGAGGAAACCGGCGGCCCCTATCCGGGCGACGGCACCAACAGCAACAACAGCGGCGTGGTCAACGTGCTGACCCAGTCGGGCGTGGTGCGCAGCGACATACGCAGCAGTTTCAACGGTCCGACCGGCGTGGCGGCCGGCGTGCCGCTGACCATCAAGCTGCAGATCGTCAACGCCAACGGCAGTTGCGCGGTCCTGTCCGGCTACGCGGTCTACCTGTGGCACTGCGACCGCGACGGCAACTACTCGCTGTATTCGAACGGCGTCACGGACCAGAACTACCTGCGCGGGGTGCAGGCCAGCGACAGCGGCGGCAACCTGACGTTCCAGACCATCTTCCCGGGCTGCTACGCGGGCCGCATGCCGCATGTGCACTTCGAGGTCTATCCTACGCTGGCCAAGAGCACCAGCGCGGCCAACCGCATCAAGACTTCGCAGTTCACCTTCCCGATGGCGACGCTCAACGAGGCCTACGCCGCCAGCGGCTACGGCACCAGCGTGCGCAACCTGGCGCAGATCAGCTACGCCACCGACGGCATCTTCAGCGACGGCTATGCCTTGCAGATGGCGGCCGTCAGCGGCAACGCCAGCGACGGCTACGTGGTGACCTTGACGGTGGGCGTGGCGGCCTGATCACAGCACCTTGGCCACCCAGACGATCAGGGCGGCCGAGGGCACCAGCAGCATTTGCGCCAGCAAGGTGCCGGCCAGGCGGCTGCCGACCAGCCACACCACGGCGCGGCGGAACTGCGTATCGCTGACGCGGCCCTCGACCACGTCGTCGGTCATGCCCGACATATGGGGATCGATGAACACCGCCATCATCACGGTGGCGCCGCCGTTGATGATGGACGACAGCGTGCTGGAGGTGACCCGCACCTCGGGATCGAGCACGCCCGCATACAGCGAGGCGAACACGCCGACCGTCCACAGCGCCACCGCGCCGACGTTGAGCAGGGTCACCGACATCGACACGCTGCCGCTGTCGCGCAGGCCGCGCACATTGTCGGTCGACGGCATGGCGGCCACATCCTTGACGTAGGACAGGCCCCCTTTGAAGAAGCCGTGCAGCAGCAGCTTGGGCACCGAGCGGTGCACCTGGAAATGCTCGACCGCCCGGCAGAACACGCGCTGGAAGGTCGGAATCAGGATGGCTCCGGCCAAGGTCGCCAGCGTGGCCGCCAGCAGCAGCCAACGCAGGTCGGACAGCACGTGCTCGGCCGCCAGCGGCTGGGCCAGGCTCAGTTCGATGCGCTTGGCGAGAAACGGTCCGAGGAAGGAATTCGAGGTGCGCGACACCAGCACCAGAATGCTGAACAAGGCCAGCGACACGGCGATGCGCCGGGTGCGCACCCCGGCTATCCTCACCGAGTAGGCGAGGGTGCCGATGATGTGAATCACAAACGTCAGAAAACAGATGAATACCAGTTGCTTGTCCATGGGGCGGGCGATTGTTGCAGATCCGGCATCATCCCATAAACCCCAGATTAGGGGTACTGAAGTTGCCGATATTCGGGAACACGTCGGCGATCTGCGTGGCCGACAGGCCGAACCAGCTGGCCAGCGTGGCGCCGTACTGGTCGACCGAGGTGGTCGGCAGCAGCGAGCCGGAACCGACGTCCAGGTCATGGCCCAGTCCGGTGACCGGCATGCTGCCGTAGATGTTCTTGCCCTTGACCGCGCCGCCCATGATGAAATGGTGCGAACCCCAGCCGTGGTCGGTGCCGTCGCCGTTGCTGGCGAACGTGCGGCCGAAGTCGGAGGCGGTAAACAGCGTCACCTGCTTGCGCATGTCCATGCCCTGCAGGCTGCCCATGGCCAGATCGAAATACGCCATGCCGTGCGCCAGCCGCGCCAGCAGGTCGGCGTGGTTGGCGGCCTGGTTGTCGTGCGTATCGAAGCCGGCCAGGCTGACGTAGAACACTTGCCGCTTGGCGCCCAGCGCATTGCGGCCGCCGATGATGCGCGCCACGGTTTGCAGCTGCTGCGCCAGCGGATTGACGGCCGACACGCCGGTCTGCGGATTGGTGTACGGCGTCGGCGCCGACACGCCGCTGGCGCCGGCCGCCAGCATCGCGCCGTTCAAGGTGGCCTGGGCGCCGATCGCGCGCGCCGTCACGCTGGCGTGGGCTTTTTGGAACGGGTCGCCGCTGTCCGCGGTAATGATGCTGCGTAGCGGATTGGCGCCGGTGGGCACCCCGAACAGGCCGTCGTCGAGGTGGGTAATCGGCACGGCGGTATCGCCGCTGACCTGATATTGCTGGACGTTGCGTCCGCTCAGGAACAGGGCGTTGCCGGCGTTGGAGATGCAGGTGAAGGTCGCATTGCTGTTGCCGGCCGCGATCTGGTCGGCCAGGCGTCCGCCCCAGCCGGTGCTGCCGTACAGGTCGGCGCTGGCGGACTGCCACATGCCCTGCTGGTCGGTGTGCGAAAACAGGCGCTGCGGCACTGCGACCGAGCCGGCTTTGTATTGCGCCAGCGTGGTCGGCTCGATCAGGGTGCCGACGTTGGTCAGCACCGCGATGCGGCCCACATCGAACAAGTCCTTGATTTGCTTCATGGCCGGGTGCAGGCCGAAGGTGCGGCCCGCCTGGGGATTGGCCGCGGTGATCGGCAGCACGCCGGTGCTGGTGTTGACCTGGGGCAGCTGGATCGAGCCGGCGCCGGTGGTGGTGCGGATGCGCAGGTATTCGTTCCATGAGGTGCTGTCGGTGGCGAGCACGGTGTTGAAATGATCGTTGCCTCCGGCCAGGAACAGGCACACGATGGCTTTGTAATCGGTGGCGCCGGCGGCGGCGGCATTGCCCATCGCCGCCAGGTTGAGGGTGAACGGCACGCTGGCGCCGCCGGCCAGGGCGAGCGCGCTGCCGAGGAAGCGGCGGCGGGAGGAATGGTGGTGGTGCATGGTGGAGTCCTTATCGTTGCGCCAGGTATTCAGGCGAAGCCATGGCCAGGAAGATCGTCATATAAACCCGGTTGTGGCGGTAGGTATCGAACATCGAAGGCGAGATGGCGGCGTTGGGCACGTACATGGCGTTGAGCGCGCCCAGGATCTGGTTGCGCAGCGTGGTGGACATGGTGCCGTTCAGCAGCAGCAGATTGATGCGGTCGACCAGCTGCGGCGGATCGAGGGCCAGCGCCAGTTCGGCGCTGTAGTCGGGCTTGACGTCGAAGTCGACGCCGACGCCGCTGGGAATGAGGCGCTGCATGAAGTTCAGATAGCTGGTCACCGACGGTTCGCTGGTGATCTGCATCTCCGGCGCGACCAGGCTCTGCGTCGCCAGCGCGGTGCTCGGCGGGGTGTAGTTCGGGCGGAAGAAATTGAACACCGAAGGCGAGCGCAGCGGCCCCTCGGCGATCCCGCTCAGCGTATCGTCCAGCCCGACAATGCGGAAGCGTCCCGAAGCCGACTTGCCGTTGAAGGCGCGGATCCAGTTGGCCAGCCGCAGCACCGGTTCGCGCAGCTTCTTCGCGCTGCCCGTGTCGGCGGCCTCGGGGTCGGTCAACACGGCGCTGATCACCGCCCGCATGTCGCCGCGCACGCCGCTGCCGTTGTCGGCAAAAGCGGCCGCGACGCGGGCGACGTAGGCCGGACTGGGATTGCTGCTGACCAGGCGCTGGATCAGCTGCCGGCCGATGAAGGGGCCGACGTTGGGGTGCTGGAACATCGTGTCGAGCGCGACCTTCAGATCCGACGCGCCGCTGCCGCCGGCGCCGATGCTCGCGCCGAGGAACGATTTGGCGGCGCCCGAATGGAACACCGGATAGCTTTGCATCGGCGTCCAGTCGCGCGCGGGATCGATGATGGAACCGTAGAACCGACCCGAGCTGGTATCCGGGCCGGCCCAGCTCCAGCCGCTGAATACCTTGGCCAGTCCGGCGACGTCGTCGTGGGTGAAGGTGGCGATCGGCTTGCCGCCGCTGGTTTGCAGGCTGCCGTCCGGATTCAGCTGGTAGACGCCGATGGTCATCAGTTGCATGACTTCGCGGGCGAAGTTCTCGTCCGGTACCCGGAAGCCCGCTTCCTTCTGGTTGCGCAGATGGTTGAGGTACAGCCCCATCATCGGGTGCAGCGCGACCGCTTGCAGCAGGTCGCGGAAATTGCCGAAGGCGTACTGGCCCAGCGTGTCGTAGTAGCTGGCGACGCCGACCGGCCGCGACCACAGGTTGCCGTCGACCGTGGACACCACGAAGATTTGCGACAGGGCGAAGGCCACGCGCTGGCGCAACTGGTCCTCGCCGCTTGCGGCCTGCAGCCAGAACGACTCGAACACCTGGTTGTGGGTCACGCTGATACCCTGGCTGAGCAGCCGCTGGACATAGCTTCGGTGCAGCACTTGCGGTTTGGTGAACTGGGCCTCCAGCCAGCTGGCCTTGCTGTCGCCGGTGAGCTCCGCAATGCTCGCCGCCGTCGGGCCGAAGCTGGCCTGCGCCAGGAATTGCGAGGCCTGGGCCGGCGTCAGCGGCGGCGCGATGACGGCGCTGGGGGTGTTCGGCGCGCTGGGCCTGTCGACCGCGGCCGTTTTGCCGGCGCTGCTGGCGCCGCCGCTGCGCACCATGGCGGCGGTCCTGGCGGCGGGCTGGCCGTTCTGCTGTTGCGCGACATCGCGCGAACTGCCGCCGCACGCCGCCAACAAGACCATGAGCGCCAGGGCGGTCGCCGTTTTCCTATACGTGACTTTCATCTTTCCACCTTTTGGACTTCCAAAGACGGGAATTTTAGAAGAGCACGTATTTCATAAAGAAAATAATTTCAATTCCGCGTGGCAATGCTTTTTAAAATAGACGAAGTTACGTTGAGATGACTCAATTTTGCATGAACTTATCATGTTAAAAAGAGAAAATATTTGGGCTTGGTGTCCTCTTTTTGCAACCCAACATTTTCTTTATGAAAACTCCGCGAACAAAAAAATGCCGCTCGGCGTGAGCTGAGCGGCATTGCATCCCAAGCGGCGCCTTGGGGGATTTACTGTTTGACGCAGTCGACGAAGTAACCGCGCTTGCCGTCCACCTCGCGCTTGACCAGGCCGTGCACGTCGGTCTCGAAGCCGGGGAAGCGCTCGTTGAAGTCGCGCGCGAAGCGCAGGTAGTCGACGATGGTCTTGTTGAAGCGCTCGCCGGGGATCAGCAGCGGGATGCCCGGCGGGTAAGGCGTCAGCAGGATGGACGTGATGCGGCCTTCCAGCTCGTCGATGGCGACCCGTTCGATTTCGCGGTGCGCCATCTTGGCGAAGGCGTCGGACGGCTTCATGGCCGGGATCATGTCCGACAAGTACATCTCGGTGGTCAGGCGCGCCACGTCGTAGGCCTTGTAGAAATCGTGGATCTGCTGGCACAGGTCGCGCAGGCCCAGGCCTTCGTAGGTCGGGTTGGCGGCCGCGAATTCCGGCAGGATGCGCCACATCGGCTGGTTCTTGTCGTAATCGTCCTTGAACTGCTGCAAAGCGGTCAGCAGCGTGTTCCAGCGGCCCTTGGTGATGCCGATGGTGAACATGATGAAGAACGAGTACAGGCCGCACTTCTCGATGATCACGCCATGCTCGGCCAGGTACTTGGTGACGATGGACGCCGGGATGCCGGTCTCGGCGAACTTGCCGTCCAGCGACAGGCCCGGATTGACGATGGTGGCCTTGATCGGGTCCAGCATGTTGAAGCCCGGCGCCAGCTTGCCGAAGCCGTGCCAGTCGTCCTCGGCCTTGATGATCCAGTCTTCCTGGGTGCCGATGCCTTCTTCGCTGAACTCCTGCGGGCCCCACACCTGGAACCACCAGTCCTTGCCCCATTCCTGGTCGATCTTCTTCATCGCGCGGCGGAAGTCCAGCGCTTCGAGGATGGATTCCTCCACCAGCGCGGTGCCGCCCGGCGCTTCCATCATGGCCGCGGCGACGTCGCACGAGGCGATGATCGAGTACTGCGGCGAGGTCGAGGTGTGCATCAGGTAGGCCTCGTTGAAGGCGTCGCGGTCCAGCTTGACCGACTCCGATTCGCGCACCAGCACCTGCGAGGCCTGCGACAGGCCGGCCAGCAGCTTGTGGGTGGACTGGGTCGAAAAGATCATCGACTCCTTGGCGCGCGGACGGTCCTTGCCGATCGCGTGCATGTTCTTGTAGAAGTCGTGGAAGGTGGCGTGCGGCAGCCACGCTTCGTCGAAGTGCAGCGTGTCGATCTGGCCGTCGAGCATTTCGCGCAGGGTTTCCACGTTGTAGACCACGCCGTCGTAGGTCGACTGGGTGATGGTCAGGATGCGCGGCTTCTTGTTCTTGGCTTCGCGCGCGAACGGGTTGGCGTCGATCTTGCGCTGGATGCTCTCCATCGTGAACTCTTCCAGCGGAATCGGACCGATGATGCCCAGGTGGTTGCGGGTCGGCATCAGGAACACCGGAATCGCGCCGCACATGATGATCGAGTGCAGGATGGACTTGTGGCAGTTGCGGTCGACCACGACGATGTCGCCCGGCGCCACCGTCGAGTGCCAGACCATCTTGTTCGAGGTCGAGGTGCCGTTGGTGACGAAGTAGCAGTGGTCGGCGTTGAAGATGCGGGCGGCGTTGCGCTCGGAGGCGGCCACCGGGCCGGTGTGGTCCAGCAGCTGGCCCAGCTCTTCGACGGCGTTGCAGACGTCGGCGCGCAGCATGTTCTCGCCGAAGAACTGGTGGAACATCTGGCCGATCGGCGACTTCAGGAAGGCCACGCCGCCCGAGTGGCCGGGGCAGTGCCACGAGTAGGAGCCGTCGTTGGCGTAGTGCACCAGCGCGCGGAAGAACGGCGGCGACAGGCCGTCCAGGTAGGACTTGGCTTCGCGGATGATGTGGCGCGCCACGAACTCCGGCGTGTCCTCGAACATGTGGATGAAGCCGTGCAGTTCGCGCAGGATATCGTTGGGGATATGGCGCGAAGTGCGGGTTTCGCCGTACAGGTAGATCGGGATGTCGGCGTTCTTGTAGCGGATTTCCTCGACGAAGGCGCGCAGCGACTTGAGCGCGGTGTCGGTCTCTTCGACCGAGCCGGCGCCGAATTCCTCATCGTCGATCGACAGCACGAAGGCCGAGGCGCGCGACTGCTGCTGGGCAAACTGGGACAGGTCGCCGTAGCTGGTCACGCCCACCACTTCCATGCCTTCTTTTTCCATTGCATCGGCCAGGGCGCGAATGCCCAGGCCGGACGTGTTCTCGGAACGGAAATCCTCGTCGATGATGACGATGGGGAAACGAAATTTCATGCATGTCTCCAAAAAAGCAAGCCGCCCCTGACTTGTGTGGAGGGGCGGACTAGGGCGCGACCGCCGATCCGGCAGCCGCAGAAAAAAAATAAGAACGGGATTCTCGCAGAAATGGGGCCGCTGCGGGAAAAAAATATTGCAAAAATCCTGACAAGATTGCCGCAATACTATGACGACGGTATTACACCGGGTGTGGAGCCCTTAGTGAGCGACCGCGCCGCCGCCCAGTTTGGCCAGCATCTGGCCGACCGGATCGATATGGAACCAGGCGAAGGCGCCCAGCGCGATGCCGACGCCGGCCACGCCGTAGGCCAGGCCCATCATCCATTTCTTGCGGGTCAGCAGGGTGATGGCGGCCAGCGAGATGGCGATCTGCTCGGCGGTGGTGGCCAGCGCCCACTGGTGGTGCTCGTGCATGGCCTCGTCCGATTTGTGGTTCCACTCTTTAGAGGATTCCTCCCACTTTTCGGCGTCCTTCTTGATGTCTTCCTTTTCCGATTTGTAGCGGGCCACGTCGGCCTCGTACTTTTTCGGATCGACACCCGGCAGCACCATGGCCAGTTCGGCCAGGTTTTGCTTGCTGGACTTGGCCTGGTAGTAGTTCCAGCTGTTGGCGGCCTGGGTCTTGTCGA
Organism: Duganella sp. GW821-FHT07G03; assembly: GCF_059418605.1. Classification (NCBI taxonomy): domain Bacteria; kingdom Pseudomonadati; phylum Pseudomonadota; class Betaproteobacteria; order Burkholderiales; family Oxalobacteraceae; genus Duganella; species Duganella sp. GW821-FHT07G03. The sequence goes on along the minus strand of NZ_JBWKQE010000009.1, from coordinate 192,842 downwards.
TGGCCGCGTTGTTCTTGAACAGCGCCGCGTCGTTCTGCGTGGCGCCGCCCAGGTAGCCGAAGGTGGCGCCGACGGTGGCCAGGATGGCCGTCATGACGGCGATGTTGTTGGAAAATCCGTCGCTGCCGTGGGCAGCGTGCTCTACCGCATGATCGTGCGGTCCGTGTACGTGAAAACCATCTCCAGACATCTTGGTTAATTCCTTTCGGTAGGGTTGGACGGGGTGGCGCGCTGCCAATCGACGATGGCATAGCGCAGACCATTGGCCGCTGCATATTCCTGGCGTTCGCGTTGCACCCATTGTGCGCGGTCTAGCGCGGGGAAGAAAGTGTCGCACTCGAAACTCGAGGCGATCTCCGTAATGACCAGGCGGTTCGCCAACGGCAAAGCCTGTTCGAAGATCTGGGCTCCACCAATAATAAACAAGGGCAGTTCTCCCGCCAGCGCCAGGGCGGCGGGCAGCGAGTCCACCGCTTCGACGCCTGCATGGCGCCAGTCGGCGTTGCGGGTGACGACGATGTTGCGCCGGTTGGGCAGGGCGCGGCCGATGGAATCGAAGGTCTTGCGGCCCATCACGATAGGGTGGCCGCTGGTCAGGCGCTTGAAGTGCGCCAAGTCCTCGGGCAAGTGCCAGGGCAGGGTGTTGTTGAGGCCTATGCCGCGCTGGGCGTCGATGGCGACAATGATGGTGATTTCATTCATAACAATTGGCAAAGAACCCACTGAAAATTGACAGGTGTAGCGGCGCGGGATCGCGGCTGCCGTCATTATCGTTCAAATTTCGACGCAGCGGAAATTGCATGGTTGGCATGCTTGCAATTCAAGATAGACAGCCCTGCCATGAAGCGTTGTTAATTTACTGCGCGGCAAGAAAAATAGATGTTGAAACTAGCAAAGTGAGTTTTCGAGAGAATCGCCGGGTCCGATTCCACGTATTGTAATCCCAGCCATATCAGACCTATAAAAAAAGCCAGGAGGGTTTATGTTTGCCAATTTAAGCATCAGGAAGCTGGTGATCGGAGCGCTGGGCGTGCTCCTCGCGCTCATGCTTGCCAACGGCGCCATGGGCATCTACGGCGCCGACCAGTCGGTCAGCTTGCTGCGCAATGTCACGGTCAACGACCAGAAAAACACCGCCGAGCAGAACGCCATCCGGCTCGACATGGAACTGGGGCGCAGCCAGATCCTGCAAGCCCTGCAGCACAATCCGGAGTTGGCCTGGTCCAAGCTCCACGATCATGCGCTGACGCTGCACTTCGACCAGATCGACCAGATCACGACCCGCGTCGCCAAACGCTGGGACGGCTATCTGTCCAAGCTCAGTTCGCCCGAGCAGAAAAAGCTGGCCGAAAAATGGTATGCCGACAGCGCCGGCCTGGGCGTGGAAAACGTGCGTGCCGCCAGCGCCGCGATCCGCAACAACCAGTGGGACGAGGCCGAGACCATCCTGATCAAGAAGATCAATCCGGGTTACCGGGTGGGCGACGTGGCGCTGAAGGCGCTGGTCGAGTTCGACACCGGCCGCGCGCTGGCCAACGAGGCCGAAGTCAACTCCCGCCTGAGCACGTCCAGCTACACCATGTTCGCGCTGCTGATCATCGGCCTGGGCCTGGGCATCGCGGTGGGCATGGGCCTGCTGCGGGCGATCACCGTGCCGCTGGCGCAGGCCACGGACATCGCCAGCCGCGTGGCGGCCGGAGACCTGACTGGCAGCAACGGAGTACGCGGCGGCAACGAGATCGGCATCCTGCTCGGCGCGCTGGACCAGATGAAGGACAATCTGGCCGGCATCGTCCATGAAGTGCGCGGCAGCACCGACACCATCTCCAGCGCCACGCGCGAGATCGCGGCCGGCAATATGGATCTGTCCAAGCGCACCACCGACCAGGCCGGATCGCTGGAGCAGACCGCGACCTCGATGGAGCAACTGACCAGCACCGTCAGGCAAAACGCCGACAACGCCCGCCAGGCCAATCAGCTGGCGCAATCGGCGTCGGCAGTGGCGGTGCGCGGCGGCAGCGTGGTGGCCCAGGTGGTCGACACCATGGGCTCGATCAACGAGTCGTCCAAGAAAATCGTCGACATCATCGGCGTGATCGATGGTATCGCCTTCCAGACCAATATCCTGGCGTTGAACGCCGCCGTGGAAGCGGCGCGCGCTGGCGAGCAGGGCCGCGGCTTCGCCGTGGTCGCCTCCGAGGTGCGCAACCTGGCCCAGCGCTCGGCCGGCGCGGCCAAGGAAATCAAGGAACTGATCGGCGATTCGGTCGACAAGGTGGACAGCGGCGCCAAGCTGGTCGACCAGGCCGGCGTCACCATGCAGGAAATCGTCACCAGCATCCAGCGCGTGGCCGACATCATGGGCGAGATCACCCAGGCCAGCCAGGACCAGACCTCGGGACTGGATCAGATCAATGGCGCGATCGGGCAGATGGACTCCATCACCCAGCAGAACGTCGCGCTGGTGGAGGAGGCCGCCGCCGCGGCCACCTCGCTGCAGGACCAGGCCGGCGCGCTGACGCAGGTGGTGAGCATCTTCAAGCTCGATGGCGCCGCCCACCGGGCCGCGCCCGCCGCACCGGCGGCGCGTCCCAAGCTGGTGCCGGTCCGCGCAGCCGCGCCGGTGGCCCGGTTGCAGACGAGCGGGAGGGCCAAGCCGGGCAGGCCGGCCGCCGCCCCTGCGGCGGCCAGGTCCGCCTTCAGGCAGGCGGCGATGTCCAGCGGCAGCGAAGGGGACTGGGAAGAGTTTTAAGCGGAGGCCAGTTCCGATGGGCGCGACACGTTAATCAGGGATGTAGAGAAAAAATTGCAATTTATCAAATTTAATGCAATTATGATAAGTTGCGTGTGGGTCTGGCGCTTAACTCTTGACGGACGTGTGATGAACAAACTTCAAACAGCGCTTGTTTCTATATGCCTGGCGGGCACTTCGATGCTGAGCAACGTCGCCCTGGCCGACAATGGATCTCTGCTGGGATCGTGGTCGGGTACGCATCTCGGGTCAAATAATGGCGATGCCGTGATCACCTTCCTGGCAGACGGTACTTATTTCATGGCGGAGGATGGTGATTCCACGCTAGACCCCAGCGGGCACGATGGCATGGAGCATGGCCATTACAGCTGGAATGCCAGCAGCGGCTGGTTGACCCACACCACCGATGTCGATACGAGCGGTGAGTGGGGGCTGTCGCATGCCGGCAGTTTCAAGTTGGCCGTGACGGGAAATACCGCTGATTTTGATGGTTTCAGTTTCAGCAGGGTCGTCGATTCGGCGCCGGCCAAGCGTATCGTTGGCGCTTGGTACGGACGCAACTCGGCGCTGGCGGGCGACGATCTGGTGATTTCCTTCCTCTCCAACGGCGAGTATTTTGTTGCCGACAACGGCAACCCGGCCACCGATCCTAACGGACAAGCTGGTATGGAACACGGCAGCTATACGTGGAATGCGCAAACCGGCGCGTTCAGCTTCGCGCTGATGGCCGATACCGACGGCCAATGGGGCACCTCTCATCCCAAGTCGCCCGCGTTTGCCATTTTCGTCAACGGCGACGTACTGGAAACCAATGAAGATGCGGTCTTATTTACCCGGATCACAGCCGTTCCCGAACCTGGTAGTTATGCCATGCTGATGGCGGGACTGGGTCTGCTCGGTGTTTGCGCGCGGCGTCGCAACAAGGCCTGAGCGGCCCGGTTCAAGAGGGGCGTTTGCATGGCGACGATAATGCCCGGTGTGCCTATTTCTTGATGCTATCAGGTGCAGGGTCGCCACTATCTTTCAATTTACCCTTCTTAGGCGTGGTGGATAGCTTGCGTCGGCGGCGGGTGCTCCTTTCCGTATAGTTGTCGTCGAGTTTGGTAGGCACGGTGTTGTAGCGCCAGCGGCAGCAGCGCGCATCGTCGGCCCAGTCGCCGCAGAAATCGCAGCCGAATTCGAATACTTCGCCCCAGCTGCAAAAGCCGGCCTGCATGCGGTGGCGCGCCGACAGCTCCGGGCGCGGCGGTTGGCGCAGCCGGTGCATGGCGCCGCAGTCCGCCATGCGGCGCTGTAGCAGCCGCAGGCCGGCCACCGTGCCATGGCGGGCGATGGCACGCTTGCCGTACTGGGAGCAGCTGTCCCTGCCGGTATGGACGCGGAAGGCGCAGCTGAAGCCCTTCAGCGGCGACAGGTAGCGTTGATAAGCCGCGATTGCGGCCACGGCGAGGTATTTCATTGGCGCTCCGGTTCAGGGAATATACTCGGCCGAGATCTTCGCAGCCTGACCGCTGGCGTCCGCAAACTGCGCGCCGTTCCAGCGCAGCTCGATGGTGCGCTCCGCCTGCTTGTCCGCCGTGACCCGGTAAATGATGAGCGGCTGGCCGTCGCGCGTGGTTTCCTCGACGGTTGCATGCAGCTTTTGTGGCGTAAAACCGTTGCCGTCTTCAACGTGGCGCTCGGTCACCAGGCTGACCAGCTCCTTCAGGTGTTGGCCTTCGATCCGATAGAGCGAATACGTCCCCAGCGTTCCGGCGCCTTGGGTTAGCAACTGGCTGCCCTTGCAGACGATTTGCTGGCGTGCTTCGCCAGGGATCAGCTCCCTGAGTTCAAAGGAGTCGCCAGGTGCGAAGGTCACGTTGGCGAGTTCGGAATCCTTGCCGTCCATTGAGCGCAACAGGCGAACCTGCTTGCCGTCTGCCATGCTGATGTCCAGATTGCGGAATGCATCGTTGCCGTTGACGAGCACCTCCAGCGTGAAATCATTGCCCTTCAGCGTTTGACTGATTTCCAGCTCTTCGCCCGGATACGCGCCCTCGGGCTGTGGCGCATGCGGTCCGACCGCCGCCTGGGAGGCGGCCGCCACGCGCGGCGTGGGCGCCGCCGGCGCCGGTTTGTCGCGGCAGCCGGCCAGCAGGTTCAGCATTAGGGTCAGCGTGGCGGCGGAGCCGGTTAATTTTTTGTTCATGTGAAAATGTGGCCAATTAAACAAGCCACAATAACACGCCGCGGCGAGAACCCGCGTCCTCTATTGCGCGTCGGCCCGCGCCACTTTCTGGCGCAGCTGGCCGGCGAACTGCGCCAGGTCCTGCGGATTCATGTCCGACACGGCCGAGTATTGCATGCCATCCTGCGTCCAGCGCAGCAGGTGAAAGCCATGGCGCATGCTCGCTTGCGGCGCGCTGGCCCGGCCGCCGGCGTCCGGCCAGATGTACAGGTTGAGGACGTGCTGCCGGTGGCGGTAGGCCAGCGCCGCCACGGGCCGCTGCTGCAGATAGTCCAGGCGGCCGCCGACCAGCGGGTAGCCTTGCTCCGCCAGGTCGACCACGGGCGGCGAGAAATCCAGCTTGCCGGCGAACCAGGGCTTGACCGTATGCTGGTCGGTCGAGGCGACGTCGGCCAGGTGGTTGGGCATCAGCGCGCGGAAGTGGCTGGCCACCAGTTCCTGTTCGATGCGTTCGTTGGCGCTCGGCTGGCCCAGGTACAGCGTCAGCGTGACGGCGAAGGCGGCCGTCGCCGCACCCGCCAGGCCAAGGTTGATCCACGCCCACGGCCACCTGCGCAAGGCGGCGCGGCGCGGCTTGCGCGCGGGCTCGCCCCGCAGCGCGGCATGGATGCGCTGCTTCAGATACTCGGGCGCGGCGTGGCGGCTCGCCTCCGCGCCGATCCGGCCGCGCAGCGCCTGCAGCTCCTCCAGCGCGGCGCTGCAATCGGCGCAGCCGGACAAATGCGCCTCCAGCTGCCGCCGGTCGGCCACACTCAGTTCATCGTCCAGATAGGTCGACAGCATTTCCTGGCTGTGTTTAGATTCCATCCTGCCCTCCGTGCTTCAGATACGCCAGCAGCAGCTTGCGCGCGCGGGCCAGCCGCGACATCACCGTGCCGATCGGCGTTTCGGTCACTTGCGCGATCTGCTTGTACGACAGATCGTCCATCTCCTTCAACACCAGCACCTCGCGAAACGCCTGCGGCAGCTGGGCCAGCGCGGCGTTGACGGTGCGGCAGGTGTCGCGGCTGGCGGCGATGGCGGCCGGATCGGTCGATTCGTCATCGCCGTGCAGCGCCTCGTCGAAGCTGACATCGCCGCGCTGCGCCGCGCCGTCGCGCAGCGCGCTGTAGTAGGTGTGGCGCACGATGGTCAGCAGCCACGCACGCACGTCGCCGCCGCGAAAGCCGTCGGCAAAGCGGAAGGCGCGCAGATAGGCGCTCTGCACCAGATCGTCGGCGTCATGCTCGTTGCGGGTCAGCCAGCGGGCCAGGTTGTAGGCCGCGTCCAGGTGCGGCATGGCCATCGCCTCGAACTGCGCGGTTTTATCGTCGTCGCCCAAATACTTATCCATTGCAGTGGTCCAGTGGATGAAGACTCCGCCCGTTGCGGTTTTATTCCCGCTTGAGAAATAAAAAAATAATCGGGAATATTCCGGCCGCGCTCCGGGTTTTAGCCGGTACGACCGTCGCTTGCCGATTATGCCATGTCGCGGCGCCGTCTTTACAACCACCACACGGAGTACATCATGATCGATCGCAGAGGATTTTTAAAGCTGGGCGCAGTGGGCGGCGGCGCCGTCTTCATGTCCGGCTTGTACGGCAAGGCCATGGCCGCTGCCGGCTACGAGGATTTCTACTTTGTGCAGCTGTCCGATTCGCACTGGGGCTACAAGGGACCGGCCAATCCGGAGGCGCAGAACACGCTCAGGCAGGCGGTCGACAGCGTCAACGCGCTGGCCACGCCACCGGACTTCATCGTCTTCACCGGCGACCTGACCCACACCACCGACGACGCGGCCGAGCGCCGCCGGCGCATGGCGGAGTTCAAGCAGATCGTCAGCGGCCTGAAGGTCAAGCAGGTGCATTTCCTGGCGGGCGAGCACGACGCTTCGCTCGACAACGGCGCGGCGTTCCAGGAGTTCTTCGGCCCCACGCATTACAGCTTCGATCACAAGGGCGTGCACTTCATCGCCATCGACAACGTCTCCGACCCCGGCGCGCGCATCGGCGAGGCGCAGCTGGCGTGGCTGAAAGCCGACCTCGCGAAACAGGCGCAGGACGCGCGCATCGTGGTCCTGACGCACCGGCCCTTGTTCGACCTGGCGCCGAAGTGGGACTGGGCCACGCGCGACGGCGAGCAGGCGATGGCGCTGTTGATGCCGTATTCGAACGTGACCGTGTTCTACGGCCATATCCACCAGGAGAACCACCACGTCAGCGGCCATATCTCGCACCACGCGGCCAAGTCGCTGATCTTCCCGCTGCCGGCGCCGGGTTCGCAGGACAAACGCACGCCGCTGCCGTGGGATCCGGCCGTGCCGGGCAAAGGACTGGGCTTCCGCGAGGTGGAGGCGGAAGCGAAACCGGTGGCGTATCAGATCACCGAATTCCCAGCGATGAAAGGATAATCGACATGCTGACCAAACGTAGATTGCTGTTGTGCGCCCCGTTGGCGCTGGTCGCTTTGGGCGCGGTGCAGGCCAAGGCGAAGGAGCGGGTCATCAAGATCGAGGCCCGCAAGTTCCGCTTCTCGCCGAACGTGATCGAATTGAAGAAGGGCGAGGCGGTGGTGCTGGAACTGACGGCGCTGGACTTCCCACACGGCTTCAGCCTGCCGGACTTCAAGATCCGCGCCGATCTGGTGATGGGCAAACCGGTGCGGGTGAAACTCAAGCCGGAGGAGGCCGGGCAGTTCGGCTTTTTATGCGATAACTTCTGCGGCAGCGGCCATGAAGAGATGTCCGGCACGCTGATCGTCAAGGCATAAGCTGACGGAAGGCCAGGATATCGGCGGCCAGCGTCTGCGGGGCCTCCAGCGGGATCATGTGGCCGGTGTCGTCGTGCAGATTCAGGCGGGCATCGGGCAGGTGGCGCTGCATTTCGCGTAGATCCTCGGGATTAACCAGCTGGTCGCCGGTCGCGCCGACGATCAGCACGGGGCAGGTGATTTCGGACAGCCGCTCCATCAGGTCCGGGCGCTCCATCGATGCGGTGAACTGCGCCAGCAGTACGTCCTTGCCCAGGTCCAGCGCCATCTGCTGGATGATGTCGATGATGGACTGGTCGCCGAGGTGCGCCTCATGCAGCAGCTCGCGCAGGCGCATGCGCGTCATGCCGGTGTAGGCGTTGTTCTTCAACATGGGGATGATGCGGCGGCGGGTTTGTATCTCGTTTTCGCTCAGGCCGCGCGCCGAATTCGCGATCAGCACCAGCGACTGCACCCGCTCGGGGTGCAGCAGCGCGTACTCGATGGCGAGATAGGCGCCCAGCGAGAACGCCACCAGATGCGCCGACGGCGCGCTGTGCGCCGCGATCAGCTCCTGCATCTGCAAGCGCGTGTGGGCCTTGTGCAGCGGGACGTAATTGAATGCGAAGCCGCTGCCCAGCAGCGGCGTCAAACGGGACCACATCCTTTCGTCGCACAGCGTGCCGGGGATGAAGTCCAGTCGCGTCATACAGCCATTGGCGCCGTGATCGGCGCGTGGTGCTGGTAGCCTTCCAGCGAGAAGTCCGACGGCTCGACCTTTTCCAGCCATTCCGGCTCGTACTTGCCGGTCTTGGCGAAATCCGGCACGCGGTCGGAGATGCGGAACTGCGGCGCCGGGAATGGCGTGCGGGTCAGCTGTTCCTTGACCATGTCCATGTGGTTCTCGTAGATGTGCGCATCGCCGATGAAGTAGGTGAACCAGCGCGGCGTGTAGCCCGTCAGGCGGCCAACCAGGTGCATCAGCGCGGCGCCTTCGGCCAGGTTGAACGGCGTACCCAGGCCCAGGTCGTTGGAGCGGACGTAGAGGCACATCGACAGCTCGCGCGTGCCCGGATTCGGAATGAACTGGTACAGCAAATGGCAGGCCGGCAGCGCGACAGCATCCAGTACCGCCGGATTCCAGCCGTGGAACAGGATGCGGCGGCTGCCCGGATTGTTGACGATGGTGTCCAGGCATTCGCGCAACTGGTCGATGGCCTTGTGCAGCAGGACCTTGGTCACGCCTTGGTCTTCGATCTGCGAGATCAGGCGGAAACCGTTCTTTTGCGCGTCGGCGATCTGCGCCGGCTGGTCAACTGCGATCAGCTTGAAGCCCGGCCATTGGCGCCACTGCACGCCGTAGACCGGACCCAGGTCGTCTTCGCCCAGGCGGTAAGGGTTGTCCAGCCACTGTTTGTTTTCGTTGGCGTTCTGGTCCCAGACCTTGCAGCCCAGCGCGCGGAAGTCGGCCGCGCTGCTGGAGGCGCGCAGGAAGGCGCACAATTCACCGACCACGGATTTGAATGCCAGTTTTTTGGTCGTCACGGCGGGGAAGCCGTCGTTCAGCAGGTCGAAGCGCATCATCGCGCCCGGCACGCTCAGCGTGCGGATGCCGGTGCGGTTGTCTTGCCAGCTGCCCGTATCGAGGACGGTCTGGATCAGTTCCTGGTATTGCTGCATTCAATTCTCCAACGTGGTGCGCGGGCCGCAACGGCCCGGAAAGGTGCTTATTTTATCAGGCGGCGCTCAGCGTGGGCCGGTCTTGCGGCCACCCGGCTTGGCGGTGACCTTGCCTGCGGCCCGTGCCAGCGACTTGGCGCCGCGTCCGCCGGTGACCACGACAGCACCCTTGGGCGCCCCCGCCGCCGGCTTGCCGCCGCCGTAGATGCGGCCTGCGGCCGGCTTGCCGCCTGCGGAACGTCCGCCGGGCGGTTTGCCAGTGGGGACCGGTGGTATCCACGTGCCCAGCGACGCATCGCCGCCGGCAGGACGGGCTGTCACAGCGGGCTTGCCGGCTGGCGCAACGCCGCTCGGAGCTGCCTTGCCGCCGGCAGGGCCGGTGAACGGGCGCTTCTTCTTGGCCGGCGCTTCCGCTGCGGCCTTCTTGGCCAATGCCGCGGCAACGCCTTTCGGGCCGGTCTCCGGCACGCGGTGGTCGGCCTCGAAGCCTGGTTCCTCGATGCGGAGTATGACCTGGCGGGTCAGCGTTTCGATGGCCTTCAGCATATCGACTTCGTCGGCGCAGACCAGCGAGACGGCCTCGCCCTCCATGCCCGCGCGGCCGGTGCGGCCGATGCGGTGGATGTAGTCCTCGGCCACGGTCGGCAGGTCGAAGTTGACCACCTGCGGCAGCGCTTCGATATCCAGTCCGCGGGCGGCGACGTCGGTGGCCACCAGCAGCTGCACTTCGGCGTTCTTGAAGCGGGCCAGCGCGCGCAGGCGGGCCGGCTGGGTTTTGTCGCCGTGGATGGAATCGGCGGAAATGCCGTGTTCCTGCAAGGTCGTCACCAGCGTCTCGACGCCTTTGCGGGTCTTGACGAAGACCAGCACCTGGCCCCAGTTCAGCTTTTTCAACAGGTGCAGCAGCAATTCCGGTTTGCGGCGCTTGTCGGTCGGGATCAGCCACTGCTTGACGGTCTTGGTGGCGGTATTGCTGGCGCTGACCTGGATCGACACCGGGTCTTTCAGCATACCGGCCGCCATCTTGCGGATCTCGTCGGAGAACGTGGCCGAGAACAGCAAGGTCTGGCGCTGCTTGGGCAGGGCCGCCAGCAGGATGTCCAGGTCGCGTTCGAAGCCCAGGTCCAGCATGCGGTCGGCTTCGTCCAGCACCAGCGTCTGCAGCATGGCGAAGCTGATCGCGCCCTGGTCGTGCAGGTCGATCAGGCGGCCGGGCGTGGCCACCAGCACGTCCAGGCCCTTGCGCAGCTTGGTGATCTGCGGCTCGATCGGCACGCCGCCGTAGGCCACGGCCGATTTCAGCGGCAGGTTGCCGCCGTAGCTGCGGAAGCTCTCATAGACCTGCTCGGCCAGTTCGCGCGTCGGCACCAGCACCAGGCAGCGGATCGCCTTCGGGGCGGTCATGCCGTCCATGGTCAGGCGTTGCAGGATGGGCAGGGCGAAGCCCGCCGTCTTGCCGGTGCCGGTCTGCGCGGCCGCCATCAGGTCGCGGCCCGCCAGCACGGCGGGAATGGCTTGCTTCTGGACCGGCGTGGGCTGCTTGTAGCCCAGCGTCTCCAGCGTGCGCTGTATGGGGTCGATCAGGCCGAGGGCTTGGAAGGTCATGATGTATGCAGTCAATTTGAAAGATGCGCGAAAAAGAGGGCGCAGTGTAGCCGGTTGCACCGGCTTGTGCAGGAATTAGTTGGACATCGCGTCCGACCACAGGGTCAGGATTTCACGTACCCGCTGGTCCGGCAGGTTGAGCAGGTTATCGCCGATATACAGCTCCACCAAGCTGCGGCCGGGCAGCGCGGCATGACTGGCGGCGTTGAACAGCCACACCCCATGTTGCTCGGCGATGCGATTGCGGATCTCGTTGGCGCGCTCGCGGCTGACCGGCAGGTGCAGGTGCAGCATGCTCGCTTGCGGACGGGCGGGGTTGGGTATCAGCTGCGGATAGTCGCGCAGCACCTCGTACAACCATTCGGTGCGGCGGAAGTATTTTGGCATCGCCGCCATCCGGGCGTCGAACTGCATCGCGGCGGCCACCACGTAGGGCGTGCGCTGGTAGACGTTGCCGCCCTGGCGGCGGAACCACTCCTGCGCCTTGGCGATAAACGGTTCGCTCCCCAGCAGCATGGCGCCGCCCATGCCGCCTATGCCCTTGTACATCGAGAGGTAGACCGAATCGAAGCCGGCCGCGATCTCGGCGGCCGGACGGCCATATGCGGCGGCGGTTTCGAACAGGCGCGCGCCGTCCAGGTGCAGATGGATCGACAGCTCGTGGCAGTAGCTCTTGATGTCCGCCAGATCCTCCCAGGCCGGGCATTGGCCGCCGATCTCGCGCATCGGCAGCTCCAGCGTCGCGGCGCCCAGCTTGTCCGGGATGCCTTTCAGTTCGTCCAGCGTCCATGGTCGGTGCGGGTCGCCGATCTGCAAGGCCTGGAAATGGTCGAACAACTGGTGGTTGCCGCGTTCGTGGCGCAGGATGTGCGAGGTCGGATGCAGCGCCACCAACCGGCTGCCGCGTTCCGAGCAGGCGATGCGCAGCGCGGTGGCCTGCGCCATCGTGCCGGAAATGCAAAACAATGCCGATTCAAAGCCCAGCAGCGTGGCGACCTTCTGCTCAAAATCCTGGATCAGCGCGCCGTTGCCATAGGTGTCATGCGCCACGCCGTTGGCCTCGCACCATGCGGACATCGCCCCGAACTGCTGCGCGGGCGATGGCTGGCGATGGCCGGGAAGGTGGGTTGTGCAGCTGAGCCGCAGTTCGGCATCGGTCAAGGCGTTCTCCTGAAAGGGAGAATGTTACCGGCTTTTTGCCTCGGGGGCGGAAAAACCGGCTTTGCGATAGTGTTCGTCGTAGTCCGGCGACAGGGTGCCCATCATCCGGTCCCAGAACAGGAAGTACCAGCTGTAGTTGTAGCGACCCCGCGCATGGTGGGTATTGTGGGCGGTGGAGGTGTTGATCCAGCGGCCCAGCCAGTGCTTCGACAGCGCGCGCGGGAACAGCTCATAGCCCAGGTGCGTGTACACCGCGAAGGACGTATTAATCCACGTGAAGATGACCAGCGACCAGAACGTGACCGGCAATACCAGCAGGATCACGATGCTGGCGCCGCTGTCGATCACCGCTTCCAGCGGGCTGATCGAATAGGTGGACAGGGGGCCGGTGTTGGTGGAGCGGTGGTGGGTGCGGTGCGCCCAGCGGAACAGGCGGCGGTGGTGCATCAGCCGGTGCGTCCAGTAAAACCAGGTGTCCTGGATCACCATCATCAGCAGCACCATCAAGGCGATAAAGCCCCATCCGCGCCCGTAGGCATGCACGCTTTGGTAGAAGTTGGTGTGGCGGCCGAGGCCCAGCGCGAAGGCCACCGGCATGACGCTGCCGAGGACGATGATGCTGACCACTGAAGTGAGCACCTCGCGCCGGATTTGCGGCAGGCCGATCGGCTTCGCCTGCAGGCGCAGTCTGCGACCGGGCCGCAAACGCCACCACAGCGAGAGTGCGACGAAGGCGCCCGTCACCAGCGCGTAATCCCTTGCGACATGCCGGATGTTATAGAGGAGCTGGTAGAGCATGGCGTTCCCTTGAGTTTGGATCACGCATGCTAAGGCCGGCGGCGCGGACAATGCTTATATATTGATTAATTCCTGATTCGGATAGCGCGCGACATTGTCATGCTGATATGATTGCGCCGTTGGCAATTGCTAATTATTTAATTTTTCAATCTTTTTAAGAATTGGATATTCGATGAAAAATCTTCATGGCGCCACTTTGTTTGCCGCGCTGGCCGCAGCCTTTTCGGCACAAGCCCAGACGGTCATGACCATCAATGGACTTGAAACAGCGACCACCTGTACCGCCCCGCTGGTCTTTATTTCCGACGTAGGCAGGGAGGGCTTGTTTTACCCGGTCGCGTCGAACCCGACGGACCAGGCGAACGGCGGCACCACGTTGTTTTGCAACAAAAGCGGCGGAAGCAAAAAGATGTACAAGCGCATGTTCGATGGCGCCGTCAACGCCAAATGGTTCGGCTTGAGCGAGAGCGCGCTGGACAATGCTCCGGCCGTACAGGCCGCGATCAATTCGCTGCGCAACGGCCAGGAAGTGCTGATTCCAGAGGGCTATTACAAATTCCAGGACACGATCACCCTGCCGGACAATAAATTCGTCCGCTTTACCGCGCGAGGTGATTTAGCCTTCGGCGCGCGCGACGGCATCGTTGTGCAGGGACGATATGGGCATGTGCTGGAATTGTCCAAGTTGCACGGCACCGCTTGGGAAAACACGCCCACCTACGGCTATGCCGGCTCCGGCATCACGCTGATGAATGCGCAATATTCGACCGTGAAAGTAAATTGGGTAGACGGTTTTCACAACGCCATCAAGCTGAGCGGCCAAGGTCTCAACGGCTCGCAATACAACAAGATCGATTTCGAGCTGCTGACCCATAACGACGTTGGCGTGTTGCTGACGACGGAAAGCGACGGCCAGACGAACTGGGTCAACGAAAATAGTTTCACCGGCGGGCGGATGATCGGCGTTACCGGCCTGGCGGCCGTGCCCGGTTCGTCGCAGACCGATCCGTTCAACGGCAATAAATTCTACAACTTCGGTTTCGAGGGCCTGACCAATGGCGTCGACGTGGACAAATTTAACGGCAATATCTTCATTGCGCCGCGCTTGATGGCAGTCGAGGGGGTGGTCAACGGCTTCAAGTTTGGTCCACAAGCCGCGGATAACGTCATCATTGCCACCGGACTGTATGAGGAAGCTTTTGTGTCGAACGGGACGGTGGGTGACGCCGGCGTGCGCACCCTGTTATTGGGCCGTCTACTGGTGAAAGACGGGGTGACGTCGGGAGTGGTCAATATCAGCGATAACAAGGGCCGCTTCCTCGGCCTGATACGCGACCCGAGCTTCACCGTCAGCAAGCAAACCAAGTCGCGCATCCTGCCGTTGTCGTCGCTGCCTGGCGTCTCGCCGTAGGCGGTCAGTCCGCGTGCTGCTCGACGTGGACGTTGTGGAATTGCAGCGCCGCCAGGTTGGCGTAGATCCCGCCCAGCGCCACCAGCGACGAGTGGGTGCCGGTTTCGACGATGCGGCCGTCTTCCATCACGATGATGCGGTCGGCGCGCTGCACCGTCGCCAGGCGGTGCGCGATGATGACGGTGGTGCGGCCGACCATCGCCGCCTCCAGCGCCTTCTGCACCAGTCGTTCGGATTCCGCATCCAGCGCGCTGGTGGCTTCGTCGAGCAGCAGCAGCGGCGGGTTTTTCAGCAGCGCGCGCGCGATGGCGATGCGCTGGCGCTGGCCGCCGGACAGGCGCACGCCGCGCTCGCCCAGGAAGGATTGATAACCCTGCGGCAGGCGTTCGATGAATTCGTGGGCGGCGGCCAGCTTGGCGGCCTGGATCACTTCCTCGTCGGTGGCGCCGGCGCGGCCGTAGCGGATGTTTTCCATCGCATCGGCCGAGAAGATCACCGTATCCTGCGGCACGATGCCGATGGCGTCGCGCAGTGTGTGCAGTTCGAGCTTGGTGATGTCGACGCCATCGAGCTTGATGCTGCCGCTCTGCGGATCGTAGAAACGCAGGAACAGCTGGAACAGCGTGGTCTTGCCGGCGCCGGAAGGGCCGACCACGGCCACCGTCTCACCCGGCTTGATGTCCAGCGACAGATGGCCCAGCGCCGCCGTGTCGGGGCGCGACGGGTAGCTGAACGACACGTCTTGCAGGCTCAGGGCCGCGCCGTTGGCGGCGCGCGGCGGCAGCGCCAGCGGCATGGCCGGCGACTGGATATTTGACTTGACCGACATCAGCTCCAGCAGGCGTTCGGTGGCGCCGGCGGCGCGCTGCGCCTCGCCCATCACTTCGGACAGGGCGCCAATGGCGCCGGCCACGATGGACGCGTACAGGATGAATTGACCGAGGTCGCCGCCGGTCATGTCGCCGTTGAGCACAGCGTGCGCGCCCAGCCACAGCACGAACACGATGGTGCCGAACACCAGCACGATGGCGATCATGGTCAGCAGCGCGCGGGCGCGGATGCGGCGCATGGCGGTGCCGAAGGCGCCTTCGACCGAAGCGCCGAAGCGGTCCGATTCGATCTTCTCGTGGGTGAAGGCCTGCACCGTCGGCATGGCGTTGAGTATTTCGCCGGCCATGGCGGAGGCGTCGGCGATGCGGTCCTGCGAATCGCGCGACAGCTTGCGCACGCGGCGGCCGAACATCACGATCGGCAGCACGGTCAGGATCAGCAGGCCGATGATGATGGCCGACAGTTTAGGGCTGGTCACGAACAGCATCACCAAACCGCCGATGAACAGCAGCACGTTACGCAGCGCCATCGAGATGCTGGTGCCCACCACCGCCTGGATCAACGTGGTGTCGGTGGTGATGCGGGACAGGACTTCGCCGGTCTGCGTCGTCTCGAAAAATTCGGGGCTTTGCGTGACGACGTGCTTGTAGACGGCGCTGCGGATGTCGGCCGTGACGCGCTCACCGAGCCAGGAGACCGTGTAGAAGCGCGCGGCAGTGGCCAGGGCCAGCACGGTGGCGACGCCGAACAGCGCCAGGAACACCAGGTCGACGTGCTTGATGCTCTTGGCGCCGGCGCCGCCGAAGCCCAGGTCGATCATCTGCTTGAAGGCGGCAGGTATCGCCAGCGTGGAGCAGGCGGCCACCACCAGCGCGATACCGGCCAGGACGAACTGGCGTTTGTACGGCAGCAGGAAGGGCGTCAGTCCGCGCAGGGTGGCTAGACTGCCTTTCTTGGCTTCCCTTGCTGTGTTGGGGGCGGCTGCGGACTGGGTGCTGGCGGTGGTGCTGTTGGTCATCGTATGGCTGCTGTTTGTAAGTATTCTTTGTTGACGATTCAGGTGTTGCTAAATTGTTCGGTGCTGCTAAAACTTTATCGGCTGGACATAACCGGTCATTTCAAGGTAGGCGCGGCCGGCCTGCTTGCCGTCCCGCTCCAGCGTTACCGCGCCTTCCCAATAGACTGCGCCGGTGGAGCGGCGCGAATCCAGCTCCTGGTCGTCCTGCAAAGGAATGACCTGCCACACGGTGCTGCCGGTGGTGAGCTGGGTCGCTACGGGATACTCGGCATTGGTGCGGGGCGAACGCCACCGCCGTTGCGGGGTAAAACTGACCTGGTCCGGCGAGAACTGCGTGATCTTACCGGAAGCATCGCGCCATGTCGCGTGCGACCATAGTTTAGCACCTGTCTTGCTGCGCATCTGGAAAGCCATCAGCGCGCCGCCGTCGGTGAGGTTGGCGCCGATCCAGTCCCAGCCGGCGGCTTCGGCGGCGACGTACTGGGTGGACCATTCGTGATCGAGCCAGGCGGCGCCGGTGACGGCGACCGCCTTGCCGGCGCTGGTGACGGTGCCGGTGGTGGTCAGCTGCGGTTCGCTGTAGTAGTAGCTGCTGTCGGAAAGCTGCGCGCCCTTGCGGGAATAACCGCGGTCGCCCTGTAGCAGCACGGGCTGCGACGGCGCCAGTTTCAGCGCCAGTTTGAAGCTGGCGGCGTCGAGGTGGATCTGGTAGCTGCCGTCGGCGGCGCGTGTCATGCGCCAGTCTTCGAGCTTGACGTCGGTGTCGCCGACCTTGACATAGGACAGGCCGAAGCCTTCGCGCGCGCTGCGCTGGTCGTGCAGCAGCTTGCCGTTGGCCGGATCGGAGACGGCTGCATGGCCGATGATCAGCTGCTTGGGCGCGAACTGGCTGGGATTGGCGCGGTCGTGATGGGTGGCGCTGCGGAAGAACGTGACCTGGAAGCCCAGCGGCTTGCCTTCGGCCGTGTTCAGCCAGCCGGTGACGTACCACCATTCGGTCTTGTAGTCGGGATGGGCGCCGAAGTCCGCCGGAAAATTCAGCGAGGCGCCGGGCGCCAGCGGCGCGACCGCCTTGAACACCGGCTCGGCGGCCTGCGCGGACATTGCCGCCAATAGCGTCAGCACAGCCGCGCAACGTTGTACGAAATGCTTCATCACCAATCCTCCCTGACTGCGCGTATCGGCCCGCCCGACAACGATTGGCGGCCGGCCAGCAGCGCCGTCAGCGCGGAGGCGGCCAGCAGCAGGCCCGCCACGATGGACAGCAAAGACCACGGCAAGTGCAGCTGCATGGTCCAGTGGAAGGACTGCGGGTTGACCACAAAAACCAGTATCAGGCTGATGACCCAACCCAGCGCGAAGCCGGTGACGATGCCCAGGCCCGTCAAGGCGCCGCCTTCGATAGCGAGTATCGACAGGATCTGGCGCCGCGTGACACCCACATGGCGCAGCATGCCGAACTCCTTGGCTCGCGCCAGCGTCTGCGCCGAGAAGGTGGCAGCCACGCCGAACAGGCCGATGACGATGGCGATCGCCTCCAGCAGATAGGTGATGGCGAAGCTGCGGTCGAAGATTTTCATGCTGATCGCGCGGATCTCGGTCGGCGCGTTGGTCGCCAGCGCGGCGGCGAACGGCAGGCGCTTCATCGCGCTTTCCGTATCGGCGGCCTTGGCGCCGGGCTTCAACCACAGCGCGGCGTTGCTGGCGTCCAGGTCGCCGGTGATGGTGCGGTAGTCACTCAGCCGCATCTGGATCGAGCCGGTCGGCCGGGCGTAGTCGCGCCATACACCGGCCACCAGGAAGGCGTGCAGTTTGCCGTTCAATGGCAGTTCGATGCGCTGGCCGACGCTCATGCCGTACAAGTCGACCATCGCTTCCGATATCCATACCGGCGGCGGAGCGCCGGGTCCGGGCACCACGGTATTGCCGACGATGGCCAGGGTTTTGCCGGGATCGGCCGGATCCACGTTACGCGCCATCAGTGCGATCGGCGGCCGGGCAGCTGCCAGCGAGATGCCGCGCACGCGCAGGAAGTCGGCGCTGGCGACGCCCGGCAACGCGGCGATGATGGCTTGTTCCTGCGGCCGCAGCCCTGCGGTGGTGCCGGCGCTGGTGGTGCTGACGTAGATATCGGCCGGCAGGATGTGTTGCAGCCAGTCGTCTAGCGATACGCGGAAGCTGGCGACCATGATCGCCATCGCCACCATCAGGCTGAAGCTGGACAGCACGCCACCCAGCGCGATGCCGGCCTGGCTGGAGGCGTTGGCAAGGCGCGACAGTGTCAGCGTGACCACCGGCGAGGCGCCGGGCTTGCCGGCGGTGGCAGCGCACCAGCGCTGGTGCGCTGCGCGGAACACGATGGCGGCCAGGCGCGGCATCAGCGCGATGGCGCCGACCAGTAGCAGCGCAATCGACAGGTAGCCAAACAAGGGCAGTTCAAATATCGGCGGCGCTTGCGACAACAGCGCGGCCAGCGCGATGCAGGCGAGCGCCGGCCAAGCCTTGGACAAGCGTGACATCGCCGCTTCCTCGGTGCCCGACTTGAGCGCCACGGCAGGCTTGGCGCGGGCCGCGTCCAGCGCCGGCGCGGCGCAACCCAGCAAGGCCACGATGACACCGAGCGCGAAGTAGATCGTTGCGGCGACGGGCGTGAACTGCACCTGCGGCCGCACACCGGAGAAGAAGCCGGCGCCAAGGTCGGCCCCCATGAAGTGCAGCGCGGCCGCCGCCATGCCGTAGCCGGCGGCGATGCCGATGGCCGATCCGGCCACGCCCAGGCTCAGGCCTTCGATCAGGATCTGGCGCAGCAGGTGCTTGCGGTCCATGCCCAGCACGCGCAGCAGCGCGAACTGGCTGCGGCGGCGTATCACCGACAAGGCCTGGGTGGAGAACACCAGGAAGGCGCCGGTGAACAACGCGACCAACGCCAGCACGGTCAGGTTGACGCGGTAGGCGCGGCTCATGCCTTCGTTGCGGCTGTTCTGGTCTTCGTCGTTGGGCTGGCTGACGCGGAAGCGGCCGGGGTAGTCGTGTTGCAGCTGTTGTTCCAGCTCGGCCTTGAAGGCGTCGCGATTGACGCCGTCACGCAGTTTGATGTCGATGCGGGACAACTGGCCGAGTTTTTCAAAGCGCCACTGCGCCGCGCCGAGGTCCATCACGCCGATGCGCTGGCCGGCGCGGGGACGTTGCAGCGAACCGGCCACGCGCAGTTTCAGTTCGCCGACGCCTACCTGCAGCGTCAGCGGCGCGCCCTTGGCGGGCTTGAGCCATTCTTGCGCCGCCGTTGACAGGAATAGCGCGTCGTCGGCCAGGATATCGGTCGGGTGGTCTTCGGCGGGCACGCCGATCAGGTCGGACGAAATGAAGCTGGCGCGGAAGGCGTCGATGCCGAGGATCTTCAGCGCGGTCGGCTCGCCGGGCACGGAGGCGTCGAACTCCAGCACCGGCGAGGCCACGGCCACGCCGGTGCGCTGCGCCAGCACGGGGTAGATGGCTTCGTCGAAGAACGGCTCGGTGCCGCGCACCTGGACGTCGGCCACGCCGGACAAACCCTTGATGGCGGACGAGAATTCGTTGAAGGCCGCGGCGTTGATCAGGTGGATGGCGAAGCCGAGCGAGATGCCCACCGCGATCGCGGCGATCGCCACCAGGGCGCGCAGGGGATGCGCGCGCCATTCGCCCAGCAACAGCCAGCGTGATAAACGGCCCATCGCCGCCGTGTCCCGGATCGGCGCCGGGGCGGCTGGTTTTGCTGCGGATATCGGTTCAGGCATGGCTTCAGGCATGGCTTCGGACATTATTTCGGACACTCCAGCGCCAAGGTGTCGCCGGCGCGTTTGGCGCGCAGCTTGGCGTTATCGAGATTGGGGAGGGCGGCGCGGGCCACGTCTTCATCGGCCCATCGCTTGTTTAGTTTGAGTTTGCCGCAGCGTTTGCGCTGCGCGGCTGCGGCTTGCGTGGCTTTGTCGGCGGCGCGGGCATCCTGGTCCTCGTGCTGGTGGCGGGTTTTTTCCAGCCTTGCCGCCTCCTTGCGTTGGCGCGCCAGGTCATCCGCCGCCGCCGGGTTGGGCGCAGGAGCGGGCGGCACCGCCAGCGTCGCCGCAGACGCCGCGTTGGCTGGGCAAGGCATGTCGCTATAACTGACCTTGCCGTCGACCGTGCATTTGTTCACGCCTTGAGCGTGCGCAGCCAAGGTGGCGACGCACAGCAGCAGCGCACAATTGATACGCATGGCAGTCCCGATCACAGAATTTTCCCGGGATTCATGATACCCAACGGGTCCAGCGCGGCCTTGATGGCCCGCATCATGTTCAGTTCCACCGCCGATTTATAGTGCGCCAGCTCGTCCCGTTTCAGCGCGCCGATGCCGTGTTCCGCCGAAATCGAACCGCCGTAACCGACCACGCTGTCGTGCACCACGCGATTGACCTTGTCCTGGTTGGCCAAAAAGTCTTCGTTGGAGATGCCGTCCGGCGGCGCCACGTTGTAGTGCAGGTTGCCGTCGCCCAGATGGCCGAAGCACACCAGCTGGCAGCCGGGGAAGGCCGCTTCCAGCAAGGGCCCGGTGGCCGCGATGAAGTCGGCGATGCTCGATACCGGCAGCGAGATATCGTGCTTGATGTTCTTGCCGGCCTTGGCCTGCGCCAGCGGGATATGCTCGCGCAGCTGCCACAGTCCGGCCGATTGCGCCACCGATGTCGCCACCACCGCATCGCTGATGACATCCCGCTCCAGCGCCGCGCCGATGGCCTGTTCCAGCAGGCCGACGGCGTGCTGCTCCGACTCGCTGCTCGACAGCTCCAGCAGCACATATTGAGGATGCGGCGCCGCGAACGGCTTGGGCAGTGACGGGAACTGCTGCGCCACCAGCTCCAGGCAGTAGCGCGACATCAGCTCGAAGCCGGTCAGGCTGGAGCCGCAATGGTCCTGCATCAGATTCAGTAGTTGCAGCGCGTGGGCGGGCGAGGGCAACGCGGCTAGCGCGGTGATGCTGGCCTTGGGCTGCGGGTAGAGCTTGAGCACCGCGCCGGTGATGATGCCCAGCGTGCCTTCCGCGCCGATGAACAGGTCGCGCAGGTCATAGCCGGTATTGTCCTTGCGCAGGCCGCGCAAGCCGCTCCAGATCTCGCCCTGCGGCGTGACGACTTCCAGGCCGAGGCACAGTTCGCGCGTATTGCCGTAGCGGAGAACCGCCGTGCCGCCGGCGTTGGTGGAAAGGTTGCCACCGATGGTGCAGCTGCCTTCCGCCGCCAGCGACAAAGGGAACAGGCAACCTGCGGCGGCTGCGGCTTCCTGCACCTGCTGGAGGATGCAGCCCGCGTCCACGGTCATGGTGCGGTTGACGGGATCGACCTGGCGGATCGTGTTCAGCCGCGCCAGAGACAGCACGACGGCGCTGCCGCCGGCATCGGGCACGCTGCCGAGCACCAGCCCTGTGTTGCCGCCCTGCGGCACCAGGGCCACGCGCCACTGCGCGCAGGCGCGCACCAGCGCCGCCACCTGGTCCACCGACGCCGGCCGCAGCACGGCCAGCGCCTTGCCGGTAAAGCGTCCGCGCCAATCAGTGAGGAAGGGCGCCATGTCGGCTGGCGTGTCGAGTACAAAAGCATCGCCCACCACGGAGCGGCAGTGGGTGAGGAAGTCCATCATTTAACGGTGTTGACCTTGACCTTGTCCAGCAGTTCCTTGGCCAGCTTCTTCGCCGCCTTTTTATATGGACGCAGATACATCACGGCGCACACGAAGTAGATGCAGACGATCAGCGCCTCGCCCCAGGCCAGCCATGCGGACAGCGTGCCCTTGTCGCTCCAGCCGCGCACCACGCCCTCGGTGAAGTACAGCAGGATCATCATCGACGTCCACTGCAAGGTGTAGATGTCGCGCTTCCATACGCCGTACAGCGGCAGCAGCAGCGGCAGGGCCTTGAGTACCAGCCAGGAGCCGCCCGGCTTCAGCGGCGCCAGCACCATCTCCCACAGCACGCACCAGACAATCAGCGTCGCCAGGCTGCCGATGGCGCCCCAGTGAAAATACTTTTGCATCGTGTTTTCCATCATGCGATCCTGTTCAAGCGACGGCGCGTAGTTTGACGGCCGTTTCGGCCAGGCGCCGGCCCAGCGCGATCGCCAGGCGTTTTTCATCTTCCGTGATGGTCTTCTTGCCGTCAAGGCCAGACCAGTGGCTGGCGCCGTAGGGCGTGCCGCCGCTGGAGGTGGTCATCAGTTCCGGATTGGTGTAGGGCAGGCCCAGCACCATCAGGCCGTGATGGAATAACGGTATCATCATCGACAGCAGCGTCGATTCCTGGCCGCCGTGCAGGCTGCCGGTGGACGTGAACACGCACGCCGGCTTGCCGGCCAGCGTGCCGGACAGCCATTGGGCGGCGGTACCGTCCCAAAAATACTTCATCGCCGACGCCATGTTGCCAAAACGGGTGGGCGAGCCAACCGCCAGGCCGGCGCATTCGGCCAGGTCGTCCAGTTCAACGTAGGGCGCGCCGTCGGCCGGCACGTCCGGCTCGGTGGCTTCGGTCACGGTCGACACGGCGGGCACCGTGCGCAGGCGCGCATCGCAGCCCGGAACGCTTTCCACGCCCTGTGCGATCAACTCGGCCAATTTGCGCGTGGCGCCGTGGCGTGAGTAAAACAATACGAGAATAATCAGATTAGGTTGGTTCATCAGCGGTATTATAGGGCGCTTTAGCGGGTGGCATCGCTGCCACTCTTGTATTTCGATTATTGCTCATGTACGAAAAATATATTCATCCGGTTTTCCAGTATGTTTCCCGCAGCTGCCGTGGCGGGATAGACACAATGCGTTCGCTGTCCTGGCCCGAAGTACGGGACCTGTTCCTGTTTGCCCAACGCCGCCTGCGCGAGGAAAGCCTGCCGCAAGTGGCCGGCAGCCTCACTTTTACCACGGTGTTCGCGCTGGTGCCGCTGTTGACGATCGCGCTGGCGATCTTCACCACCTTCCCGCTGTTTAATGCCTTCCGCAGTTCGCTGGAAGCCTACTTCGTGCAAAGCGTGATGCCGAAGTCGATTTCCACCACCATCCTCAACTACCTGACCATGTTCGCCTCCAAGGCCACTCGGCTGTCGGCGGTGGGCGCGGTGGCGCTGATTTTCACGTCGATCGCGATGATGAACCTGATCGAACGGGTGTTCAACCGCATCTGGCGCGTGCGTGCCGAGCGGCGCTGGACCAAGCGCATCCTGGTCTACTGGGCCATCATCACGCTCGGCCCTTTGCTGATCGGCGTGTCGCTGACGTTGTCGGGGCAGGTCTTCATGGCCACCAACGATTTGATCGGCGACGTGCCGGTGGTTGGTGCGCTGATTTACACGGTGCTGTCGCTGGCGTTGACCACGGCCGGATTTACGCTGCTGTACGTGGCAGTGCCGAACCGCGACGTCGACTGGTACGACGGCGCCTGGGGCGGCCTGGTGGCCGGCCTGGCGTTCGAGGTGGCCAAGCGCGGCTTCGCCGTCTTCATCACCCAGTTCCCGACCTACTCGAAGATCTACGGCGCGCTGGCGGCGCTGCCGCTGTTCCTGTTGTGGGTGTATGTCTCGTGGTTGATTACGCTGTTCGGCGCCTTGCTGGTGGCCGCGCTGCCGGTGGTGAAGTACGAGCGCTGGTGGCATGAGGCGCAGCCGGGCGGCGAATTCGTCGACGCGATGGCGATCCTGCGGGTGCTGCATGTGGCCTGCAAATGCGGCGACTCGGCGCTGGTGAGCGCGGGCGCGATCCGCGCGCGCACGCGGCTGGGCTTCGACGAGATGGACACGCTGTTGGAGAAAATGATGACCGTGGGCTGGGTGGGGCGCGTCAAGGTCGATGCGCCGCAGCGGGTGCAGTGGGGCAAGCGCGTCAGCGATGGCGACAACTGGGTCATCCTGGCCAATGTAGAGAGGCTGACGCTGGCCGAAGTCTATCGACTGTTCGTGTTCTCGGGCCTGCCGATCAACGCCGGTGTGGTCAGCGACAGCGACGATGAGCGCGACCTGCGAGTGGCGCGCGAAGCGGCGTCGCTGGCGCGCGAGGTGGAGGCGGCTGTCGAAGCGGGCTTGGGCAAGACCCTGGCCGAGCACTTCGGGCCGATCGACTGCCGTTAATCTTTCAAACTGGCCGTGCTGGCGGCGCGCGCCAGGCTTGAGCGGGCGCCGGCCACGGCTTGCAGGCGCTCCCGCAGGTAATTACTCAGGCGTGGATGCTGGCTGAACGCGACGTTGAAGCGGATGTGCTGGTCGGGCGTGTCGTTCGCCGAGAAGGCGGCGCCGCGCATCAGCAGGATATCGTTGCGGTAGGCGTCCTGCACCAGTAGGTCGACGTCCAGGCCTTCCGGCATCGTGCCCCACAAGAAAATGCCGGCGTCGCCGGGCTGCTCGAACAGCACGCCCGCGGCGCTCAATTGCTGCGTGCTGGCGTTGCGCGCCGCCATGATCTTGCGATGCATGCGGTCCAGATGTTTGCGCAGATTGCCGGCCCTGAGCACTTCCAGCAGCACATACTCGTTCAGCGCCGGCATCGTCATGATGGAATGGATCTTGGTTCGCATCAGCACTTTGAGCAAGGCCGGGGCGGCGGCGAGATAGCCCATCCGCAGGGCCGGACTCAGCGCCTTGCAAAAGCTGGAGTAGTAAATCACGCCGTCGAGTCCGGCCATGGCGGCCAGCCGCGTGCTGTGGCCTTGCTGGAAGTGGCCGTGCACGTCGTCCTCGGCGATCAGGAAGCCGTGCTGCTGGGCCAGCATCAGCACCTTGTGCAGATTGGCGGCGCCGCTGCTCCAGCCGGTCGGGTTGTGCAAGGCCGTTTGCACGAACAGCAGGCGCGGGCGGTGCTCGCGGCAGGCGGCCTCCAACTCATCCAGGTCGAGGCCTTCCGGCCGGCGCTTGATCGGCACCAGCCGTATGCCGTCCTGGCGCAAGCGGCCAAACATCAGGAAATAGCCGGGGTCTTCCACCAGCACGGTGTCGCCCGCTTGCAGAAAGCTCCGGCAAATCAGGTCGATCGCATGGGTGCCGCCAAAGGTCGTGAGGATGTGGCCGGCGTCCGCGGCAATGCCGATGCCGCGCAACAGCAGCGCGATGTGCTCGCGCAGTTCCGGCAGCCCCTGCGGCGGACAGCGCGAGGCCATGCCGGCGGCGCTGCCGGTGACGGCCCGTTGCACGGCGGTGGCGGGCACCGCGTCCTGCAGCCAGGTCGGCGGCAACGCGCCGCTGCTGGCCAACAATACGCCGGGGCGCTGGTCGTTGGCCTGCTGCGCCAGCCAGACCGGTTCTTGCTCCACGCCCGCTTCCAGTGCGACCTCATCGGGGATAGCCTTGCTGGCGCCATTCGTTGTGCTGACATAGAACCCCGCAGTGCCATGGGAATCGATGACGCCTGCCGCGACCAGCCTGTCATAGGCCACCACGACGGTGTTGGTGCTGACTGCCAGTTGGGTGGCGAGCTGGCGTATCGACATCAGCTTGGCGCCGCCGGCCAGCGCCCGGCTCTCGACCATGTGGCGTAGCTTGGCTTCAATCTGCGAGGACAGGGCGATGGGGGAGGAGCGGTCGATGGCGAACATGACGAGAGTCTAGCGTAAAAACATCACGGCGAGCACGAGCAAGATGGCGGCCATCGTCAGATTGAACAGGCGATGCTTGCGCGGATCTTGCAGGAAGCGGCGTATCGAGACGCCGAACAAGGCCCACATGGCGTTGCAAGGCGCGCCGACCAGCGTGCCGATCACGGACACCAGCAGCGCGCTGGCGAGCGTGCCGTGCCCCGCCGGCATGAACACCGATGCGACCGTAACAGCCTTCACCCAGCTCTTGGGATTGAGCGCCTGAAAGGTCGCGGCCTGGGCAAACGACACCGCCTTGGGCGCCTGCGCGCCGCTCACCGATGCGCCGCTGAGTTTCCAGGCCAGGAACACCAGGTACAGCGATCCCGCGATGCGCAGCGCCTGTTGCGCCACCGGGTAGGCGACAAAGACACTGCCCAGTCCGACGCACATGAGCATGGTTTGCACGAACAAGCCCGCCTGGATGCCCATGATGGCCGGCAGCGCGCCGCGGCCGCCGAAGTTGGCGCCCGTGGTGGCCAGCATGACGTTGTTCGGTCCGGGCGTGGCCGACATCACCAGGCAATAACTCATCAAGGGCAGCAGTTCGGTCATGGTTCGCCATTCGCAGTGTGGAAGTGACGCCAGTCTAGAAGCACGGAGAGGCGGACACAAGGCACAAGACCCAGGGGCTGGACCCATGCTGTATCAGTCGATCGACGGCGACAGTTGCTGAGTGTTCCGCTATCGTTATAGAATTGGCATTCAAAAAAATTAACTGGGAGATGTCATGCTGAGAATGCCGATCGCGCTGGTCTTGTTAGGTATTGCCGGCGTGGCGTCTTCCGCCCAGCAATTACACCCGCCGGGCCTGGGCGAGCGCGGCAACGAGGCCAGTATCGCGGTCGATATCAACGCGGCGGGCCAGGTGGCCGGCATCATCGAGGAAGAGAGCGGCCGCCAGCGCGCGGTGCTGTGGAACCAGCGCCTGGTTGAACTGGGCACCCTCGGCGGCAGCGATTCCTTCACCACCGGCATCAACATCGGCGGCGACGTCGTTGGGACGGCGCAGAACAGTGACGGCCACTGGCGCGCCTTCGTCACCCGCGCCGGCCTGGCGATGCGCGACCTCGGCACGCTGGGCGGGCGCAGCAGCTACGGCACCGGCATCAGCCGCTCCGGGCAGACGGTGGGCTTTGCCGACACCAGCGACGGCTACTTCCACGCCTTCTCCACCGGCGCCAGGGGCGACGGTCCGCTGGTCGACCTGGGCACATTGGGCGGCAATATCAGCTACGCGGCCGGCGTCAACACCGACGGCGTGATCGTCGGCACGGCGGCGCTGTCGGACGGCTATCGCCGCGCCTTCATCTACCGGCCCGGCGTCGGCATGAAGGAGCTCGGCACGCTGGGCGGACGCTCCAGCGGCGCCACCGCCGTCAATGATTCCGGCGTGGTGGTCGGCTCATCCGAAACGCCGGACCGCCGCTGGCACGCCTTCGTCCACGATGGCAAGAAGATGGTCGACCTGGGTGCGATGATCGGCTACGGCAACAGCTTCGCCACCGCCATCAACGCCGCCGGGCACGTGGTCGGCAGCATCCGCATCGGCGACGAGCGCCGCTCCTTCGTCTACCGCGACGGCAAGATGACCGTGCATCCGGGCGGCTTTGGCCTGTACCTGGTCAACAGCATCAACGCCGAAGAGCTGGTGATCGGCGCCAAATACGTCGGCAAGAAGTTCGAGGCGTCGACCATGCACTCGGCCCAGCGCGCCGTGGTCACGCACGGCGACACCGATCTGGTGACGCTGATCGTGGTGGTGCTGACCGCCACTACGGGCATCGTGATCTACCGCCGCCGTTATCGCGGCATCGTGATGCAGGGCGCGAACCGCATCATCCGCTTTAAGTTCCCGCAAAATTGAACAACGCCGTTGGGATCAATTGATTGCTAGTGAGAATCTTGAGAATCTTGAGAAGGCGTGCTAATCTGAGATTTCCTACCGGTGGGGGAAACAGTGAAAACTAGAGAAGTCGCGCACGGCCCAACTCGCGATGATGTGGTCGAACTAGTGTTGGAGCAGTTCACGCGGCTTGTTGAAGCGCGCTTGGATGCTCTTGCTCGCGGCCGCGATCGTGAAAGAGTGATTGCGGTTGGTATGCAGGCCTTAAGCGAAGCGCGGGCGTCGCTACCGGGTATCGCTGTAAGTAATTCGCTGCCTGTGGCAAAGCTAAAGGCGTCGGATGTTATTTCTCAGGGGTTGGTATCACTTTCGCAGCCAACGTTATACCGGGCTGCGAAAAATGGACGGTTTTACTTTGTTACACCCAAGGGGCGCAGCATCGGCAGGGAGTTCCCGGTGTGGCAATTTGTTGATCCGGTACCTGAATTAATCGAACCAGTGCTGCAGCAACTTGAGAATCAGCCGAGTAGTGAAATTCATGCATTCTGGGTAGGTGAAAATGACGAAAATAATGAACTTTCGCCGGCCGAGCTACTAGCAGGAAAACCATTTGAGACGCGTCGTGATGTACACAAAAGCCAGATGCGATTGCTGAATCTGCCCGCAAGTGAACGCGTACGTAAGGTTCAGGAGTTAGCGGAGTTTTATACCCGGGGCATGGCCGACATCATAGGCTAAGGCATGTCTTCAAAAAAGAAGACTGTTTCACCACCCCCGCATATCGCACGAACTCTTCCGTCCGACGCGCGCTTATGGAAAGCATTGAAAGACAATGTTTACGAGTTGATAGCTGGCACAAGGATTGTGCGGGCGGCTTGGAACAACGGCGCTGTATGGCCCGATCATGTGCAGCGCACCTACCGCTTCGGGCCGCCAGCGTCTCTGGCGACTGACAGTGGCGCATCTGCTTTCCATTGGATTTATCTCGGCGAAAATGCAATCACTGCCGCGTGGGAAACCATGCTGTGTATTAACGACGCCAGTGTGCCGGGGACATTTTTCTTTGAACGGAATGCTGCAGAGGCCTTGGTCGCAGTGATGACATTTAGCCGGGATCTTCGGTTGCTGGATTTGACCGGCGACGTTGTCAGCAAGTTGGGCATATATGAAGAACTTGCCGATCCCGATCACGAATGGTGTCAATGGTTCGGTTGTGCACTTGATCGTATCATCGTGCGGCATCCCCAACTGGATGGCATACGCTACATGTCCAGGAAGCATCCGGGCCACTATGCCTATGCCATTTCGTCGCGTGTGATGGGTAGTCTTGATACGTATCGACGAACGACAATCGAGCGCTTTGGGAATACCGCTGAATACTCTGCGTTGCAGCGGGATTCCTGCTTTTCAAAATTTTAGCGCGTGATACTGATCCAGCTGAACAAGGCATCCAGCACCGCATCCGGCTGCTCGCTCATCAGCGAGTGGCCGCTGTCCACCGTCACCACCTTGCCGTGGCTGATGGTGGAGGTCAGCAGTTTGGTTGACTTGGGTGGCGTCATCATGTCGCGCGCGCCGAACAGGAACAGGGTGGGACAACGCACCGCCTGTGCCGCCGCTTCGCCGTTGGCGTAGGCGTTGCAGGCCGAGAAGTCCGTGTAGAACACCTGCTGCGGATTGATCTGCGAGATGCGCTGCATCAGCCGGCGCGAGCCACCCATCGTGCTGAAGCCCGGTCCTGGGCAGGACGGCTTGTGCGCGATCGACGAGTGCGACCAGATGTTGACCATGTCGATCGCGCTCTGCTCATCGGTGCGCGAAGTTTCCAGCAGCGCGTCCGAGACCTTCATCGGATAGGTCGAGCCTATCATGCCCAGATGCGTCACGCGCTCCGGCGCCTTGTGCGACGCTTCCAGCGCGATCAAGGACCCCATGCTGTGGCCGAACAGCGCAGCCTTTTGCACGCCGGCGGCGTCCAGCACTTGCAGCAGCCAGTCCGCCAGTTCGGGCACGCTGGTCTTGGCCGCGCCCTTGCTGCGGCCGTGGCCCGGCAGGTCCACCGCCAGCACGCTGTAGCCGTGATGGGCGAAATAACGGGTCTGCAAAATCCACACAGAGTGATCGTTTTGCGCGCCGTGGATGAAGACCACGGTCGGCAGGGCGGCGTTGAACGGCTTGCCGCCGGTGTAGCAGTAGGCGTCCACGCCTTGTACGGTCAGCAGCATCTCATGCTCCTTTCTGCGACAGCTTCAGGCCGCGCGCCAGGTCTTCGATCAAATCGTCCACGTCCTCCAACCCGACCGACAGGCGCATCGTGCCTTCGGTGATGCCGGACGCCGCCAGCTGGTCGGCCGGCACCCGGAAGTGGGTGGTGGAGGCGGGATGGATCGCCAGCGATTTGGCGTCGCCGACGTTGGCCAGGTGCGAGAACACCTTCAAGCTGTCGACGAAGCGGCGGCCGGCGGCGCGGTCGCCCTTGATGTTGAACGAGAACACGGCGCCGCAGCCCTTGGGCAGCAGGCGCTTGGCCAGTTCGTAGTCCGGGTGCGACGGCAGCTCGGGGTAGGACACCGATTCCACGGCAGGATTCGACAGCAGGAACTCGACCACCTTGCGGGTGTTGGCCACGTGCCGGTCCATGCGCAGGCCCAGCGTCTCCACGCCTTGCAGCACGGCGAAGGCGTTGTGCGGGCTCATGACGGCGCCGAAGTCGCGCAGGCCTTCGCGGCGCGCGCGCAGCGCGAACGCCGCCACCGTGGACTCTTCCGTGAACACCATGCCGTGGAAGCCGTCGTACGGTTCGCACAGTTCGGCGAAGCGGCCGGTTTTTTCGTAGGCCGCCTGCCAGTCGAAGGTGCCGCCGTCCACCAGCAGGCCGCCGATGGCGGTGCCGTGCCCGCACAGGAACTTGGTGGCCGAGTGGAACACCAGGTCGGCGCCGTGCTCGAAGGGCTTGAGCAGGTAGGGCGTGGTGAAGGTGGAGTCCATCATCAGCGGCAGGTGCTGCTCGTGCGCGATGGCGGCGACGGCTTCGATATCGAGCACGTCCAGGCCGGGATTGCCCAGCGTTTCGGCGAACAGCACCTTGGTGTTGGGGCGGATCGCGGCGCGCCAGGCGTCGAGATCGCGCGGATCGACGAAGGTGGTCTCGATGCCGAAGCGCTTGAGCGTGTAGGCCAGCATATTGTGCGAGCCGCCATACAACGCGCGCGAGGCGACGATGTGCGAGCCGGCGCCGGCGATGGTGGCCAGGCCGAGATGCATCGCGGCCTGGCCGCTGGCGGTGGCGATGCCGGCCACGCCGCCTTCCAGCGCGGCGATGCGTTCTTCCAGCACCGCGTTGGTCGGGTTCGAGATGCGGGAGTAGACGTGGCCGGCGCGTTCCATGTTGAACAGCGAGGCGGCGTGGTCGGAGTCCTTGAAGGCAAAGGAGGAGGTGAAGTAGACCGGCGTGGCGCGGGCGCCGGTGGCGGGGTCGGGCGCCGCGCCGGCGTGCAGCGCGAGGGTGTCAAAGCCGGGATATTTGGGTCCGCTCATAAGGTCTCGTTGGAGTGATAGGAATGCCCGGCATCCTACCCTGAATCGCGGCTTGGCAACAGCACTGTAAAAATGTTGCGTTTTGCTTATCCAGAGCGCTGGATTTTTTGCCGGGCATACGCTACATTCGCTATAAGGCTACAATAATTAGAACTCCCATTCACACAGCCTATATCAGCGGACAGGACGGCCCAAAATGAAAGTTTCCGAAATTCTTCAGGTTAAAGGCAGCATTCTCTACACTATTTCGCCTGACCAGCCGTTGGCGGACGCCGCTAATACGATGGCGGAAAAAGACATCGGTTCGCTGGTGGTCATGGAATTCGGCGAATTGGCCGGCATGCTGACCTTCCGCGAGGTGCTGCGCGCCCTGCACGAAAACGCCGGCACCGTCGGTGCGGGCACGGTGCGCAAGCACATGGACGACCATCCGATCACCGTGACCCCGGATACCGAGGTCAACGAGGTGCGCCGCATCATGCTGGAAAAGCACGCGCGCTACCTGCCGGTGATGAACGCCAAGACCATTCTGGGCGTGATTTCGTTCTACGACGTGGCCCGCGCGGTGCTGGAAGCGCAGAGCTTCGAGAACAAGATGCTGAAGGCTTATATCCGCGACTGGCCGGCTGAAACGGCTGACCAGGCGGATTAATCCCGACGCCGAGCACCAAAGAGAACGCCATCCGAGGATGGCGTTTTTTATTAGGCTGCGCCTTCCAGCGCGTCGTTGCTGAGCCAGCCGTTGAGGGCTGTCGCCGTCATCGGCCGCGCGAACAGGAAGCCCTGCGCCAGCGGACAGCCCAGCGCTTGCAGTATCTGCGCCTGGCGCTCATCCTCCACGCCTTCCGCGATCACGGCCAGGCCCAGGTTGCGGCCCAGCTGGATCACCATCTCGGCGATGCTGCTGCCGCGCGCCGAGCCGGTGATCTCGGTGACGAAGGCGCGGTCGATCTTCAGACGGTCGATCTGCAGGCGCTGCAGGTAGGACAGCGACGAGAAGCCGGTACCAAAATCGTCGATCGCGATGCTGACGCCGGTCTGCTTGATCTGGCCCAGCATCTTGATCAGCATGTCCGGCTCTTCCATCGCCATCGACTCGGTGATCTCCAGTTCCACGAACTCCGGCGGCGCGCCGGTGTCTTCCAGCGCCTTGCGCAGCATCTCCAGGAAGTGCGGATGGCGGAACTGCACCTGCGAGACGTTAATCGACATCATGAAGTTGGTATGCCCGGCCTTGCGCAGGTCCACCAGCTCGCGGCAGGCGGTGCGCATCACCCATTCGCCCAGGTCGATGATCAGGCCCGAATACTCGGCGATCGGAATGAAGCGGTCCGGCGAGATGAACTTGCCGTCCGGCGTCTGCCAGCGCAGCAGCGCCTCGGCGCCCACCGGCCGACGCGTGGCCAGGTCGATCTGCGGCTGGTACACCACGAACAGCTGGTTCTGGCCGAAGGCGGTGCGCAGCGCGTGCATCATGCGCACCCGCTCGCGGATCTCCACGCCCATCGAGCGCGAGAAGTAGAAGTGGCCGGCGCGCTGCTGCGACTTGGCGCGCTTGAGCGCGATGTCGGCGTCCTTGAGGGCATCGGCGCCGCTGCCTTCATGCTCGCCCAGGCGCACCAGGCCCAACGTGGCCGACAGCTGCACGTCCTGGCCGTCGATGCTGAACGGATGGGCGAACAGCGCCAGGATATTGGCCGGGTTGACTTGCGTGGAATCGCCCAGCACGCAGAAGATGTCGCCGCCGATGCGCGCCACCGTCAGCCGGTCGCCCAGCTGCGTTTGCAAGCGGCCGGCGACGGCCAGCAGCAGCATGTCGCCGAACTGGTGGCCGAGCGCGTCGTTGGTCTCGGCAAAGTGATCCAGATCAACCAGCGACAGCGTGGCCTCGTCGCGCGCCGGCCCGGCCAGCGTGGCGTCGAGGATTTCGACCAGGCGGGTGCGGTTGGGCAGCTTGGATAGCTGATCGTAGAAGGCGGCGTTGTGCAGGTGCGTGACCAGCTCGACGTTATCCAGGCCCACGGCCACGTTGGCGCAGAACACTTCCAGCAGGCGTTCGTCGATCTCGGTCGGCGCGCGGCCGACGTCGAGGTAGGCGACGAAGTCGCGGCTGGCTTTGCCTGCAAAGTACAGCGTGATGAAATCCGGGCCGTAGATGTTGCGGCGCTGGCCCAGGGTCAGCTCCATGGCGTCGTACACCGGCTTGTGGTCCTGGTCGCACAGCGTCGCGTTGTCGAGATGGCGGTAGTTGCCGATGGTGGCCATCACCATCAGTTTGTGGCAGCCGTCTTCCGGGCACTCCTGCACGCACAACACGCCGTTGCCGTCCTGGCCGAGCAGGTCGGCGATCTGGGCCAGCACGCCGGAGGCGAAGTTCTGCACGCCGTGCAGCGACATCAGCTGGGTGCTGGCGTGGACGATCTGGTTCAGGCCGCGGCGGCTGTCGTTGATCTTGCGGATTTGTTCGTAGGAGCGGATCGCCGCCGTCACCGTGGTGAACAGCTTGATGCGGGTCAGCTCGGACTTGGTCTTGTAGTCGTTGATGTCGAAGTCGCGGATGGCGTCGATCTCCGGCGCGTAGCCGGGCTGGCCGGTGCGCAGGATGATGCGCACGTCGGCCAGGTTCAGCGTTTCGCGGATGTAGCGCACCAGGTGCAGGCCGGCGTCGTCCTGCTCCATCACCACGTCGAGCAGGATGACGGCGATTTCGGTTTCGTGTTTTAACAGTTCACGCGCCTGGCCAGCCGAATACGCATGCACGAATTCGAGCGGGCGCTGCTGCATGTCGAGGTTGCCGAGTGCAAAGGTGGTGGTCGAGTGCACATCTTCATCGTCGTCGATGATCATGACCCGCCAAACGTTGCGGGCACCCGCTACCGCAGGAGCCGTCGGATGCTCTTCTAAGAATACCAGATCGTCTTGATCGTCCTTGGATTGCTCAAGGGGTGTGATCGGTGGGGGCATGTGTCGCTTCTCCAGGATTTCTCGGTGTTCTTGAGATCAAGTATATAGCGAATTGTTAAAAAGAACGCGGATTTCCCGCGGTTTATACAGAACGTTGCATACTGGTGTGCAAGTTTGCCATGCTTACAATGAAAGAATGATATTTTACCAATAGAAACTTGTGTCGTGGAAATTATTATGCCGGCGCGACGGCAATCGCCGCCGGCTGGTAGAATTGGGTACTTTCCACCTTTTTCCAAAGATTCTCTTCCTATGTCCGGCAATACATTTGGCAAATTGTTTTCTGTTACTACGTTTGGTGAGTCGCACGGTCCCGCGATCGGTTGTGTGATCGATGGCTGCCCACCGGGACTGCCTTTGTCGGAAGCGGACATCCAGCCGGAACTGGACCGCCGCAAGCCAGGCACGTCGCGCCACGTGACGCAGCGCAAGGAGCCGGATACGGTGGAAATCCTGTCGGGGGTGTACCTGGGCGTCACCACCGGCACGCCGATCGCGCTGCTGATCCGCAACGAAGACCAGCGCAGCAAGGACTACGGCAATATCGCCGAGAGTTTCCGCCCTGGTCATGCAGATTACACGTACTGGCATAAATACGGCGTGCGCGATCCGCGTGGCGGCGGCCGCTCGTCGGCGCGCCTGACGGCGCCGGTGGTCGGCGCCGCCGCCATCGCCAAAAAATGGCTGAACCAGCAATACGGCACCGTGTTCAAGGGCTGCATGAGCCAGCTCGGCGAGATCGAAGTGCCGTTCCAGGACTGGATCCACGTGCACGACAACCCGTTCTTCGCGGCCAGCGGCGACGCCGACCTGATCGCCCGCATGGAAGAGGCGATGGACGAGCTGCGCAAGGCCGGCGATTCGATCGGCGCGCGCATCGACGTCATCGCCCAGAACATCCCGGTGGGCCTGGGCCAGCCTATCTACGACAAGCTCGACGCCGACATCGCCTACGCGATGATGGGCATTAACGCGGTCAAGGGCGTGGAAATCGGCGCCGGTTTCAAGTCGGTGGCGCAGAAGGGTTCGGTGCACGGCGACTCGCTGACGCCGACCGGCTTCATCGGCAACAACGCCGGCGGCGTGTTGGGCGGTATTTCGACCGGCCAGGACATCACGGTGTCGATCGCCATCAAGCCGACCTCGTCGATCCGCACGCCGCGCCAGTCGATCGACATGGACGGCAAGCCGGTGATGGTCGAAACCTTCGGCCGCCACGATCCGTGCGTCGGCATCCGCGCCACGCCGATCGCCGAGGCCATGCTGGCGCTGGTGCTGATGGACCACGCGCTGATGCACCGCGCCCAGTGCGGCGACGTCCACGTGACGACGCCGAACATCGCGCCACCCGTGGCGCCGACCTCGCGCTAAGCGGTGCCGGTACAAGCCTTCAGCTTCGCCTTATTCCTGTTTTGCTACTACGCGCACGCGGGAACCTGGACCACCTACGCCACACTGTTCTTTGCCGATAAAGGCATGACGGTGGCGCAGATCGGCGTGCTGATGTCGATGACGCAGGTGCTGCGCATCGTCGGCCCCAACGTCTGGGGTTACGTCGCCGATCACTACGACCGCCGCGTGCTGGTGCTGCGCATGGCCGGCTTTGCCGCGCTGGTGGGATTCTCCGGTTTCTTCTTTGGCAGCAGCTTCGCCCATTTCATGCTGGCGATGATCGTGCTGAACCTGTTCACCAGCGGCCAGGCGCCGATCTGCGAGGCGCTGATGCTGTCCGAGATGCGCGGCGACCTGACCTTCTATGGTCGCATCCGCATGTGGGGTTCGATCGGCTTCATCGTCTCGGTGACGCTGGCCGCGTATGCGCTGGAACATTACGGCATCGTCGCGCTGCCATGGGTGGCTGCAGCGCTGCTGGTGCTCACCATCGCCGCCGCGTTCCGGCTGCAGGACGTGCCGCGCCGCGTGCACAAGGTGGCGCCGCCGGCGTTGATGTCGCTGCTGCGCCGGCGCGAAGTGATCGCCTTCTTCTCGTCGACCGCGCTGATGGTGGCGGCCCACACTTCGCTGTACACCTTCTATTCGCTCTACCTGGAACGCAGCGGCTACAGCAAGACCGTGATCGGCGCCATGTGGTCGCTGGGTGTGCTGGCCGAGGTGCTGCTGTTCTACTTCCAGGCGCCGCTGTTTAAGCGCTGGGGCGCCAAGGTCATGATGTACGTGACGCTGGCGGCGGCGCTGGTGCGCTTCCTGATGATCGGTTTCGGCCCGCACGTGCTGTGGTTGTTGATCGTGGCGCAGGTGCTGCACGCGGCCACGTTCGCGCTGCATCACTCGTCGTGCGTGATGACTTTGCAGCGCTGGTTCTCCGGGCCCTTGCAGGCGCGCGGCCAGGCGCTGTACATGAGCATTTCGTATGGCGTCGGCGGCTCGCTCGGTGGGCTGTTCCTGGCGCAGTGGTGGGAGAGGGCGGGGCCGGAGTCGGTGTACTACGTGGCGGCGGTGCTGGTGCTGTGTTCCGCGCTGGCCGCCGTGCTGTCCTACCGTTGGCAGCAGCGCGATACTTACTGACTAGCTGCGGGTGGAGGTGGCTTCCTGCTTGTGGCGGCGCTCGACCGCCTTGACCACCAGCGCGCGCATGTCGTTCAACAGCGAGAACTCGGTCTGGCTCAGCTGGATCGGCGGGAAGGAATCGTCCCAGTCGCCGTACAGGAAACCGGCCGGCTGGCCGTTGGCCGACAGCGGCAGGATCACGAAGCTGCGCGCTTCGGACAGGGAACTCTTCCACCACAACGGCAGCTTGGCGGCGAACTTGGCGTCGCGGGCGTTTTCGATGAAGATCACGCGGTCGCTGTTCAGGGCGGCGTGGAACACATTCGGTTCGTAGGCGTCGTCAAAGCTCAGCGCCGGCAGCAGCTCCTTGCTGCCTTCGCCGAAGCTGATCTTGGCGGTGTACTGGTTGTCCTTGCGGTTGCGCACAAACGCCACCGCGCGCGAGAAGTCCAGGCCTTTGTACACGGTCTCCAGCGCGATCTGCACCATCTGGCCGGGGTTGGCCGTCTCCAGCATGTCGCGCATGTCGGCCAGGCCGCTGAGCAGGATCTTGTTGCCGGCGGCGCGCTGGCGCGTCTTGGCCAGCGCCTTGGCGCGGCGTTCTGCGGGACGCGACAGCGGCGCGATGGTCAGGTCGGCCGCCGCCACCACCTTGGCCTGCTCGATGGCGTGCATCAGGTTGTCCGGCTCCACGCCCAGCATGGCGGAATAGGCCACGGTAAGTTGCTGGACCACGGCGGCGCCATCGGGATCGTCGTGCCACAGCGATTCCGCGCACAGCGCCGACATCGTCGACAGGCCGGCGATCCAGTCCGAGGTGCTCACTTCGGCGCCCGGCGCCGGCGGCGCGACCTTGCGCATGCCGTTCACCAGCGTGCCGGGCAGGCCCCAGTGCAGGGCGGCGGCATGGCCGATTTCTTCCATCGTCAGGCCCAGCATCTCGGGCGCGATGTCGTCGATGTTGCGGCCGTCCTGGTCGGCGGCACGCTGCAATTCGTGCCAGCGCTCCGGCATGTAGAAGGTCATCATCATGCGGCCGAGCGTGTGCAGCATCGAGCACACCACGGCTTCCTCGCCGTGGCGGCTTTCGGCCGTGTAGGCGATCTGCTGCGCCACGATCCCGGCCAGCACGGCCTTTTCCATTTCGATGTGGGCGATGGTGGCGTCGGGCGAGCCGGCGGCCAGTTCCTCGATCAGCTTCAGGCCCAGCGCCAGATGGCCGATGGCTTCCGTGCCCAGCACCAGCACCGCCTTGGAGACGGTGTTGACGTGCTGGCCGAAGGCCGAATACATGCCGCTATTGGCCAGCCGCAGCACCTTTTGCGTCAGCACCGGGTCGGACAGCACGGTGCGGGTCATATTGAATTCCTGCTCGTCCTCGCCGCGCATCGCGCCCAGGATGGCGGTGATGGCCTTGGCGAAGCCAGGCATGTCGCCGCGGCGGCGGGTGCAATCCCACAGCGTCGCCAGCGTGGCGTCGCCCAGCGGGGTGGCGGCGGTGAAGCGCGCCGTCATTGCGCCACCTGGCGCAGTTCGGCTGGCACCACTTTGACGTGGATGCTTTCCTTGAGCGCGGCCATGGCCACGTTGGCGGCCATCGGCTTGCCGGTCAGGTAGCCCTGGATATACTGGCAGCCGCGCTGCGCCAGGTATTCCATCTGGCCTTCGGTCTCCACGCCCTCGGCCACCACCGACAAGTCGAGGTGCTTGGCCAGGTCGAGCACGGCGTTGCAGATGGCGCCGTCCTTTTGCGAGCCGGGCAGGTCGCGGATGAAGGTGCGGTCGATCTTCAGTACGGAAATAGGGAAGCGCTTCAGGTAAGCCAGCGAGGAATAGCCGGTGCCGAAATCGTCAATGGCGATGCGGGCGTTGCGCTCCGCCATCTTGGACAGGATGGACTCGGCATGCACCGGGTCGATCATCAAAGTGCCTTCTGTGATTTCTAAAACCAATTGCTCACCAAGTAGGCCGGAGAACGCGATCGCATCGTCCAGCACGTCGAGAAATTTATCGTTGCGGAACTGCCGCGGGCTGATATTAACAGAGATGTACAGGCTGCGCTTGGCCACCTCCTCGAACTGTTTCAGCTGTACGCAGGCCGCTTTCAAGGCCCAGGCGCCCAGCAAATTGATCAGTCCGTTGGTCTCGGCGATCGGGATGAAGCGCGCCGGCGGCACCATGCCCAGCGTCGGATGCTTCCAGCGCATCAGCGTTTCGAAGCCCTGGATCTCGCGCGTGCGGGCGTCGACGATGGGCTGGTAGTACAGCAGGAACTCGCCCTCGCGCACGGCCTGGAACATGGCCGCCTCCAGCGAAATATCGTGCTCCGGCGGGCCGGACTGGGACTGGCTGTAGACCACGCAACGGGCCTTGCCGGTTTCCTTGGCGCGCGACATGGCGGCGTCGGCCAGCGCGACCAGCCGCACTTCGTCCTCGGCGTGTTGCGGATAGACCGCCACGCCGACCGAAGCGCCGACGTAGATCGTGTGGTTCTCGATTTCAAACGGCGACTGCAAGGTGGCGATCAGGCGGCCGGTGACCAGCTTGATCTGGGCCTCGGTGGCGGTGCCGGGCAGCACGGCGACAAACTCGTCGCCGCCGACGCGGGCCAGCGTATCGCTGTCGCGCAGCGTCTTGCGCAGGCGGGCGGCGGCGGTGCGCAGCACGGCGTCGCCGATCGGATGGCCGAGGCCGTCGTTGACTTTCTTGAAGCCGTCCAGGCCGATGGTGGCGACCGAGAAGCCTTGGCCGGAGCGGCGCGCGTTGGCGATCACCATGCGCATGCGGTCCGACAGCAGCAGGCGGTTGGGCAGTTCGGTCAAGGCGTCGTGGGTGGCCATGTGGCGCAGGCGTTCTTCGGTGGCGTGCTGCACCGTCATGTCGCGGCCGACCACCAGCAGCTCGCTGGCGCCATGCTGGTTGGCATAACAGGAGACCCGCAGCTCGTGCCAGATCTCGGCGTCCGGTGTCTTGATGCGCACTTCCAACAGGCGGGACAGGCTCGATGTCCCCACTTCGGCCAGCAAGGCGGCCATCGGCGCCTGGTCGTCCAGCGACATCAGCTGCGGCAGCGTGTCGCCGGCCAACGGTGTTTGACTGGCGATCAGGGTGACGGCGCGCTTGCTGGCAAACAGTATCTGCCCCAGCTGATTCAGGCGGAAAACAACATCGCCCGCCTCTTCCATGAGGTTATCCAATTCATGACGCGGGGATGGGGCTGGGATACTGGAAAACATCGCGAGGATCTAATCTTTCATTTTATGCATGTAACGTGGCTGCGCGAATCTTGCAAAACCAGAACGCAATGTATCACTGATGAGAGTGGAATTACATGAAAAATGACAACATCCGGGCTACTTTTACAGTTTTCTATTGAGTTGTGCTAAAAAATAGTGCTAGTGCATGGGGACGCACGGCTGTTTCGGGCAGCCGTGCGCGGGACAATCAGGCGTTGTTGCCGGCCGTTCCTGTGCGGCGCGTGCCGAGCTCGGCCGCGCGGTTGGCGTAGTGCGGCTGGCCGATGTAGTGGACAAAGTGAACCGCGCCGCCGGTGTGGGCAGGGAATCCGAACAGGCGCACGGAAACCAGGTCTGCTTCGTCGCTGCCGAGGGCGCCACGTCCGACCTGGTCCTGCGCCGTGATGGACAGCGCATACAACAGGCGGTCGCGGATCTCGGCCAGGCCGGGCGCCGATGTTGCGTCATCGGTGTGGGCCGGGGTGGCGGCGGTGTCGGGCGGTGGCGGCAGGCCGGCAGCGCGGACGGCGTTGCGCAGCAGCGCTTCCGGCACCGCTTCGGTGCGCACGGCGTGCACCTCTTCGGCGTAGCGCAGTTGCATTGCGGCGGACAGTTCCAGTGCCGCCTTGGACGCCAGATCGGCGCGGATCTGGCTCAGGCGCATCAGGTTGCGGGCGACGGGGCTGATCGCCGTCTGGCAGAAATAGCGGCTTTCGATCAACAGCGCGCTGTCGAAGTCGACCTGCAGGCCTTCGACCATGGCGCACAGGATGGCTTCCGGCGCCGGCGCGTGGCCGCCGGTGCGTTCGCGCAGCATGGCGGGCGCCACTTGCAGCAGGGTCTGCACAGATGGGGAGGCGAGGGCGCCGCCGGGCAGGCGAAAGCCCTTGACGTCCCACGGCTGCACGGCCGGCGCTTCGGCCGCCATGGTGCCGTGCACCAGTTCGGCCACTTCCTCTTCGTTGTCGGCCACGGCGTGCAGCAGGCCGGCGCGCAGCGCCTGGTCGGCCGTCAAGGTCGCGCCTTCCAGCAGCAGCGGCATGGCGGCCTGCAAGCCGGCCAGGCGCACGCTGCGGGCGATTTCGCCCGCCACTGGCGTCACGCCCAGATGCACTTGCGGCAGGCAGAACGTGGCGTCGTGCAGGCCGATGCGGTGATGGCAGGCCAGCGCCAGTCCCAGCGCATGGCCGCTGACGGCGCCGCCGAGCGTGGCGATCACCGGGATGCCCAGGCATTCCAGGCGCCGCAGCAGGGCGTTGTAGGCGCCCAGCATCTGCATGCAGTCGCCGGCCTGGGCCGTTGTCAGCGACATCAGGTGTTCCACTTCGTGGTCGGAATCGCCGGCGTCGGCGTGGAAGCCGATGATGACGCCGTGCAGTTCGCCGCGCTTGGCTTCCAGCTTGTCGATCAGCGCCGCCAGTTCGCGCTGGAACAGGCGGCTCAGTGGATTGATGGCGCGCGCGGCCAACATGACGGTGATGGCGCCGCCGTTTTGATGTGTGGTGATCATGATCATGTTCGTTCCGCTCAAACGCGTTCGATAATGGTGGCGATGCCCATGCCGCCGCCGACGCACAGGGTAATCAGGCCGCGCTTGAGTTCGCGGGCTTCCAGTTCGTCCAACAGGGTGCCGAGCAGCATGCAGCCGGTCGCGCCCAGCGGGTGGCCGAGCGCGATGGCGCCGCCGTTGACGTTGACCTTTTCCTCCGGCACGCCGAGCTCGGTCATGAAGCGCATGACCACCGAGGCAAAGGCTTCGTTCACTTCGAACAGGTCGATGTCGCCGATCTCCAGGCCGGCTTTGAGCAGCGCCTTGCGGGCGGCCGGCGCGGGGCCGGTCAGCATGATGGTCGGATCGGTGCCGGTGACGGCGGTGGCCAGCACGCGCGCGCGCGGCTTCAGCCCGAGCCGGTTGCCGGCGGCCTTGCTGCCGATCAGCGCCAGCGCGGCGCCGTCGACGATGCCGGACGAGTTGCCGGCCGTGTGGATGTGATCGACCCGCGCCAGCTGCGGATATTTGCGCAGGGCCACGCTGTCGAAGCCCATCCGGCCGGCCGCCTCGAACGAGGGTTTGAGGCCGCTCAGCGTTTCGATGGTGGTGTTGGGCTTGATGAATTCGTCTTCGGCCAGGATCAGCACGCCGTTCTGGTCGAGCACCGGCACCACCGAGCGGAAGCGGCCGGCGGCGCGCGCGGCGGCGGCCTTGTGCTGCGAACGCATGGCGTAGGCGTCGACCTGCTCGCGGGTGTAGCCGTCCAGCATGGCGATCAGGTCGGCGCCTATGCCTTGCGGCAGGAAATCGGTGTTGAGGCTGGTTTCCGGGTCGAGCGCCCAGGCGCCGCCGTCCGAGCCCATGGCCACGCGCGACATCGACTCGACGCCGCCGGCCACCACCAGGTCTTCCCAGCCGGAACGCACTTTCTGCGCCGCCAGGTTGACCGCTTCCAGGCCCGAGGCGCAGAAGCGGTTCAGTTGTACGCCCGCCACTTTCCAGTCCCAGCCGGCCGCCAGCGCGGCGATCTTGGCGATATCGGCGCCCTGGTCGCCGACTGGCGTGACGCAGCCGAGCACCACGTCATCGATCAATGCGGTGTCGAGTTTGTGGCGTGATTGCAGCTCGCGCATCAGGCCGGACAACAGCGTAATCGGCTTCACGCTGTGCAAACTGCCATCCTTCTTGCCCTTGCCGCGCGGGGTGCGGATGGCCTCGTACACATAGGCTTCGGTCATGGAATCTCCTTATCTGGACGAACATCATAGAGTGCAAACGACAACAAAGCAACTGCTTGCTTCGTGCTGGTATTTGCGCTAGTCTGACCTGATAAAAAGGGGACAGACCATGTTTGACAGCCACGAACATCAGCAATTACAACGCACACTGAAGCGCTTCATCGAGAGCGAGATCAATCCGCACGTGGATGAGTGGGAGGAAGCGGGCATATTTCCGGCCCACGCGCTGTTCCGCAAGATGGGCGAGCTCGGTTTGCTGGGCCTGACCAAGCCGGTCGAGTACGGCGGCCTGGGCCTCGACTACTCGTATTCGATGGCCATGGCCGAGACGTTGGGCCACGTCGACTGCGGCGCGATCCCGATGGCGATCGGCGTGCAGACCGATATGTGCACGCCAGCGCTGGCGCGTTTCGGCTCGGGCGCCTTGTGCCGCGAATTTTTGGCGCCCGCCATCAGCGGCGAGATGGTGGGCTGCGTCGGCGTCTCGGAAGCGCATGCGGGGTCCGACGTGGCGGCCATCAAGACCCACGCGCGCAAGGATGGCGGCGATTACATCATCAATGGCAGCAAGATGTGGATCACCAACAGCTTGCAGGCCGATTGGATGTGCGTGCTGGTCAATACCTCCGACGGCCCGGCGCACAAGAACAAGACGCTGGTGATGGTGCCGATGGACACGCCGGGCGTCTCGGTCGGCAAGAAGATCCGCAAGATCGGCATGAACGCCTCCGACACCGGCCTGATTTACTTCGACGAGGTGCGCGTGCCTCAGCGCCACGCCATCGGCGAGGAGGGGCAGGGCTTTGTCTACCAGATGTTGCAGTTCCAGGAGGAGCGGCTGTGGGCCGCCGCCAACGCGGTGCAGAC
Source organism: Duganella sp. GW821-FHT07G03 (assembly GCF_059418605.1). NCBI lineage: Bacteria > Pseudomonadati > Pseudomonadota > Betaproteobacteria > Burkholderiales > Oxalobacteraceae > Duganella > Duganella sp. GW821-FHT07G03. The sequence goes on along the minus strand of NZ_JBWKQE010000009.1, from coordinate 149,331 downwards.
GCTGGCCAACTGCATCGACCTGACGGTGGAGTGGGCGCGCGATCGCGCGATGTTTGGCGGCCGACTGCTGGACAATCAGCATATCTATTTCAAGCTGGCGGAATTGAAAACGGAAGTCGAGAGCCTGCGCGCACTGACCTATCGCGCCGGGCAGCTATATATTGGCGGGCAGGATGTGACGGAGTTGGCGTCGATGTGCAAGCTGAAGGCCGGGCGCCTGTTGCGCCAGGTGCCCGATGCGTGCATGCAGTTCTGGGGCGGTATGGGCTACAGTTGGGAGAACCGGGTGGCGCGCATGTTCCGCGACGGCCGCCTGACATCCATCGCCGGCGGCGCCGATGAAGTCATGTTGGGCATCATCGCCAAGCAGATGGGCATCCTGCCCAAGAAGGAGAAGAAATGAATCCATTCGATACGCATGAAGTGCGCAATACGGTTGCGCCGTTTGAAAACATTAACCTGTATGCGGCCGATCCGGCCTTGCAGGAGGCCTTGCTGCGCGAGGGGGGCGCTGCCGCCGCCGAGTCGCTGCACGCGCTAGGCGCGCAACTGGGCCGGGCCGAGGTGCTCGACCTGGCGCGGCTCGCCAATCTGCATACGCCCAAGCTGCATAACTTCGACCGCAGCGGCAAACGCGTGGACGAGGTGGAATTCCACCCGGCCTGGCATAGCCTGATGACGCTGTTGATCGGGAACGGCGCGCATGCGTCGCCGTGGTTGGGCGGGCCGGGCGCGCAGGTCGCGCGGGCGGCGCGCTACATGTTGTTCGGCCAATTGGAGAACGGCTCGCAATGTCCGGTGACGATGACGTATGCCTCCGTGCCGGCGCTGAAGCAGGCGCCGAAGATCGCCGCCAAGTGGCTGCCGAAAATCCTGTCGACCGAATATGATCCGCGCTCGCTGCCGGTGGAGCAAAAGCGCGGCGCCATTATCGGCATGGGCATGACGGAGAAGCAGGGCGGTTCCGACGTGCGTTCCAACACAACCAGCGCCGAACCTGTGCTGCCGGCCGATGCGCGCGCGATGTTCGGTGATGAGGGCGAGGACGTGTACCGCATTGTCGGCCACAAATGGTTCTTCTCGGCGCCCCAGAGCGATGCGCACCTGATCCTGGCGCAGACCGATGACGCGGGCAGCGCGGGATTGTCGTGCTTCTTCCTGCCGCGCTACCTGCCGGACGGCAGCCGCAACCAGATCCGTGTGCAGCGCTTGAAGGACAAACTGGGCAACCGCTCGAATGCGTCGTCGGAAGTCGAATTCACGGGCGCCTACGGCTGGTTGATCGGCAAGCCGGGGCGCGGCATTCCGACGATACTGGAAATGGGCAGCCACACCCGCCTCGATTGCGTGCTGGGTAGCGCAGGCACCATGCGCGCGGCGCTGACGCATGCGCTGCATCACGCGCGCGGACGCTCGGCGTTCGGCCGTCCGCTGTCCGAGCAGCCGCTGATGCAGAACGTGCTGGCCGACCTGGCGCTGGAATCGGAAGCGGCGACGGCCTTCGGCATGCGGCTGGCGCGCTGCTTCGACCAGGGCGACGATCCGGCGCAGGCGCTGCTGGCGCGCATCCTGACCCCGGCCGGCAAATACTGGATCTGCAAACGCGGCCCGGCCTTCGGCGCGGAGGCGATGGAGGTCATCGGCGGCAGCGGCTACGTGGAGGACGGCCCGCTGGCGCGCCTGTACCGCGAACTGCCCGTCAATTCGATCTGGGAAGGCTCCGGCAACGTCATGTGCCTTGACTTGCTGCGCGCCTTCGGCAAAACTCCTGCCGCGCGCGCAGCGTTGGCGGCCGAGCTGGCGTTGGCCGGCGAGTCCGATGCCGACTACCTCCGCTACACGCAAGCCTTGCTGGCCGATCTGGATCAGCCGCAGTCCGACGAATTCGGCGCCCGCGTGCTGGCCGAGCGCGTGGTGCTGGCGGTGCAGGCCTGCCTGCTGCTGCGACACGCGCCGGCGTATGTGTCGTCGGCGTTTGTCGCCTCGCGGCTGGCGCGCGAGCCGGGCGGCGCGTTCGGACGCTTGCCGGCGGGCGTGGATTGCGCCGCGATCCTGGCGCGGGCCCTTGTTGAATAAATTGGATAAACAGTTATGACGAATACAGCTCCTGTCGACAACCGCCGCGCCGATCTGGTGCGCGTGGCCGCGCGCCTGTTCCGCGAGCGCGGTTTCGACGGCACCACCACGCGCGACATCGCCGATGCGGTCGGCATGCGCTCCGGCAGTCCGTTCTATCACTTCAAGAGCAAGCAGGAGATCCTTGCCGCCGTGATGGAGGAGGGGCTGGTGGCGGGGCTGCCGGCCGCCGAGCAGATCGCCGCCGGCGAACTGCCGCCGCGCGCCAAGTTCCAGGCGCTGGTGCGCGCTCACCTGGAGATTGTGCTGGGCGAAGGCCACGACTTCATTCCGGTGCTGCTGTACGACTGGCGCCGCCTGACGCCGGAACTGCGCGAACGCGTGCAGGTGCTGCGCGACCGCTACGATCAACTGTGGCAGGACGTGGTGAACGAACTATCGGCCGCCGGCCTGCTGCGCAGCGACAGCGCGGTCGCCCGCCTGCTGCTGATGGGCGCCATTAACTACAGCGTGTTGTGGTACAAGCCGGGCCAGGGATCGAACCTGGACCAGATCGCGGAGGAGGCGGTCGCCATGTTTCTGGGACCTGAGGCCTAGTATAATAACCGGCACATACAGACTACAAAGAGCAAACAATGAAACAAGATCCGCGTTTTCCTAATCTGTTCATCACCGACCATCCGCTGATCCAACATAAACTGAGCCACATGCGCGCCAAGGATACGTCGACCCGTACCTTCCGCGACCTGCTCAAGGAAATCACGCTGCTCATGGGTTACGAGATCACGCGCGACCTGCCGCTGACCACCCGCACCATTGAAACTCCTTTGATGACCATAGCCGCACCGGTCATCGCCGGTCGCAAGCTGGCCATTGTTCCCATCCTGCGCGCCGGCATCGGCATGAGCGACGGCCTGCTGGACCTGGTGCCGTCGGCGCGCGTTGGCCACATCGGCGTGTTCCGCGACCCGGAAACCCACCAGCCGGTGGAATACCTGGTGCGCCTGCCGGACACGGTTGAACGTACCTTCATCCTGTGCGACCCGATGGTGGCGACCGGTAATTCGGCCGTGCACGCGGTGGACGTACTGAAAAAGCGCGGCGTGACCGACGAGCAGATCATCTTCCTGGCGCTGGTGGCGGCGCCTGAAGGCATCACGGTGTTCCAAAAAGCGCATCCTGGCGTGAAGATCTACTGCGCCTCGCTGGATTCCCACCTGAATGACCACGCTTACATCGTCCCAGGGCTGGGCGACGCCGGCGACCGCATCTTCGGCACCAAGTAATCATCATGACGATGCCTGACGATCCAGCCTTCCGTGCCCGCCTGGCGGCGTTGAGCGAAAAATTCGCCGCGACCGTGCCGGGCACGCTGGAGCGGATCACCCAGGCGCTCGCCGTCTGCAAGGCATCCGGGGCCGATTTGCCGCCGGATGCGCATCTGCATCAACTCCACGAATTGCTGCACGGCGTGGCCGGATCGGCCGGGACCTTTGGTTTTGCCGTGTTTGGCCAGCAAGCGCGGCGCATCGAGCACATGGTGCGCGGCGTATTGACCGACCACACAGGCTGGCCTGCGGTGATAACGGAAGTGGAAAAGCTGCTGATTTGGGCTTCCCGTGACGCGCAAGCAACAACTTACGAATAAGCGTGCGCTTGATCCACCTCAAGTCGCGTACTATTAAGTTGTCTACAGTGTTACATACGCCCGGATTTACGAGTGTTGAGCGTTGGAAAGTTATCCTTTTGGGCAGTTTTCTACCAAAAAAAGAATGGCTTTGCATTTATTTTCACGAAGACGTGCTTTTCTCTCGTAAATGGGTATAATGCGGGATCGTTTAGATTCAAGAGTAGTGCAGTTAGTCTGTCATTTCTTTCTTGCCTCAAACGATATCACGGGCGCAAGCCCAACTTAACTGAAATAGGAATTGTAATGGCAACTGGTATCGTAAAATGGTTCAATGATTCGAAGGGCTTCGGCTTTATCACCCCTGACGAAGGCGGCGAAGATCTGTTCGCTCACTTCTCGGCGATTCAGTCCGCAGGCTTCAAGTCGCTGCAAGAGAACCAACGCGTTTCTTTTGAAGTGACCGCTGGTCCTAAGGGCAAGCAAGCTTCGAACATTCAGCCAATCTAATACGCTGAATCTAACGAAATAAAGAAATCCTCGGTATCCGAGGATTTTTTTTCGTCCGCGTTTTTGTGCGGGCTGTCAAAACGACACTATTTCCAGGACTTGCGCCAGTAGTCCGGCTGCGCATACGTGTGCCGCAGGAAGTCCACGAAGGCGCGTATCCGCAGCGGCAAGTGACGGCGCTGCGCGAACACCGCGTAAATGTCGTTGCCGGGCGCGGCGTGTTCGTTCAACACCGTCTGCAGCTTGCCGGCCTCAATCTCATTGCCCACTTCCCACATCGAGCGCCACGCCAGGCCTTTGCCTGCCAGCGCCCAGTCGTGTAGCACCTGGCCGTCGTTGCTGCCCATGTTGCCGCCGACCTTCATCACCACGTTCTTACCATTGTCGCGGAAGGTCCAGCCTCGCTGGCTGCCTTCGCTGCTGATCGCCAGGCAGTTGTGCCTGGCCAGGTCGGCCAGCGTTTTCGGTTCGCCGTGGCGCTTGAGGTAGGAGGGCGCGGCCACCACCACCCGTTCGTTGTCGGCCAGCTTGACGCTGACCAGGTTGGAATCGGACAGGCTGGCGATGCGGATCGCGACATCGATGCCTTCGCCGACGATGTCGACCACGCGGTCGCTCATGTTGAGCGTGACGCTGACATCGCGGTGCTCGGTCAGGAAGGAGGGGATCAGCGGCGCCACGTGCTGGCGGCCGAATCCGGCCGGGGCCGAGATCATCAGGTGGCCCGTGGCGTGCGCGCTACGTTCGGCGACGGCGGTTTCGGCTTCCTCCAGTTCGGCCAGGATGCGCTGGCAATCTTCCAGGAAAGCCGCGCCTTCGTTGGTCAACGCCAGTTTGCGCGTGGTGCGTTGCAAAAGTTTGACACCCAGACGGCTCTCCAGCGCGTCCAGGCGGCGGCCTATCATGGCGGGCGCGATGCCCTCGGCCCGCGCGGCGGCCGACAGGCTGCCCTTGGACACTACTTCTACGAAGGTGGAAATCTGTCTGAATTGACCCATGGAAAGCCTAGCCCGTCATTTGTGATAAAAACGCATAGATGATGTGATTTTTAGTCTCGTTTGCATAACTTATTAGTGAATATACTGTAAAACATATCAAGGCGTAACTGAGTCCGCACACTAAAAGAATCAGCGTGCAACAAGAAGGCCAGTGCTTATAATTTGATCTTGTAGTTAATATTTTCTTTCGGAGAGACCTCATGACGCAGTCCACCATCAATCTGCCGGCAGGCATGGAAATCACGGGCGAGATCAAGCCTGGCTACGAAAACATCCTGACCACCGAGGCACTGTCGCTGGTGGTCAAGCTGACCCGCGAGTTCGAGGCTCGCCGTCAACAATTGCTGGCCGTGCGCGTCGAGCGCGCCAAGCGCCTGGACGCCGGCGAGCGTCCCGACTTCCTGGCTGAGACCGCGCACATCCGCGCCGGCGACTGGAAGATCGCCCCGATTCCGAAGGCGCTGGAATGCCGCCGTGTGGAAATCACCGGCCCGGTCGAGCGCAAGATGGTCATCAACGCCTTCAACTCGGGCGCCGACAGCTACATGACCGACTTCGAAGATTCGAACACGCCGAACTGGGACAACCAGATCACCGGCCAGATCAATATGTTCGACGCGGTGCGCCGCACCATTTCGCTGGAGCAGAACGGCAAGTCCTACAAGCTGAACGACAAGATCGCTACCCTGGTGGTGCGCCCGCGCGGCTGGCACCTGGACGAGAAGCACGTGCTGGTTGACGGCAAGCGCATCTCCGGCGGCATCTTCGACTTCGCGCTGTTCATGTTCCACAACGCCAAAGAGCAGCTGGCGCGCGGCGCCGGTCCTTACTTCTACCTGCCGAAGATGGAATCGCACCTGGAAGCGCGCCTGTGGAACGACATCTTCGTGATGACGCAAAACGAACTGGGTCTGCCGCAGGGCACGATCAAGGCCACCGTGCTGATCGAGACCATCCTGGCCGCCTTCGAGATGGACGAGATCCTGTACGAACTGCGCGAGCACAGCTCGGGCCTGAACGCCGGCCGTTGGGACTACATCTTCTCGTGCATCAAGAAGTTCAAGCTGGACAAGGATTTCTGCCTGGCCGACCGCGCCAAGGTGACGATGACCGCGCCGTTCATGCGTGCCTACGCCTTGCTGCTGTTGAAGACCTCCCACAAGCGCAACGCGCCGGCGATCGGCGGCATGGCTGCGCTGATTCCGATCAAGAACGATCCTGAGAAAAACGAAGTCGCCATGGGCGGCGTGCGCAACGACAAGGCGCGCGACGCCACCGACGGCTACGACGGCGGCTGGGTTGCCCACCCTGGCCTGGTGGAGCTGGCGATGACCGAGTTCACCAAAGTGCTGGGCGACAAGCCCAACCAGATCGACAAGCAACGTCCGGACATCGACGTCACCGCCGCGCAGCTGCTGGACTTCAAGCCGGAAGCGCCGATCACCGAAGCGGGCCTGCGCTACAACATCAACGTCGGCATCCACTACCTGGGCAGCTGGCTGGCCGGCAACGGTTGCGTGCCTATCCACAACCTGATGGAAGATGCGGCCACGGCGGAAATCAGCCGTTCGCAAGTGTGGCAGTGGATTCGCTCGGACAAGGGCGTGCTGGAAGACGGCCGCAAAGTGACCGCCGATATGGTGCGCGCGATGATCAAGGAAGAACTGGTCAAGGTGCAGCGCGATGCGCCGGGCGGCGACGGACCGACCTACGTGCGCGCCGGTCTCATCTTCGAAGAGATGTCAACCTCGTCCGAGTTCGCAGAGTTCCTGACGCTGCCGCTGTACGAAGAGATCTAAAAAAATCAACGGCCCGCAAGGGCCGTTTTCAATTAGAAGTCATTTTTCCACAAGCGCAGCGCGGTGAAGGTGGCCAGCGGGGTATCGATGCGGTCCAGCCGTCCGGCCTGCACCAATTGTTCGGCGATGGCCGCCTCGCGGTAGCGCAGGAAGGGATTGGTGGCCTTTTCCACGCCTATCGTGCTCGGCACCGTCGGCAGATTGTGCTCGCGCTTGTCGGTCTCTAGCTTCACCCTTTCCTGCAGGGCCACATTGTCCGGCTCCACCACGCGCGCGAAGCGCAGGTTGGAGAGCGTATATTCGTGGGCGCAGTAGACCTTGGTATCATCGGGCAGTGCGGCCAGTTTGCCCAGTGAGCTGATCATCTGGGCCGGCGTGCCTTCGAACAGGCGGCCGCAGCCGCCGGCAAACAATGTGTCGCCGCAGAACAGCCAGGTCGGCGCGTCGTCGGACGCTTCGCGCACATAGGCGATGTGGCCCATGGTGTGGCCGGGCACGTCGAGCACCGACAGCCGCAGCGGCAGGCCGGGCACGTCGAACACCTTGCCTTCGCCGACCGGCAATGTGACTGCGGCGATGGTCTCGTTGCGCGGACCATAAACGGGAACCTGATAATGCTGTAATAATTCAGGGACGCCGCCAATATGGTCAGCGTGGTGATGGGTGAGTAGAATGGCGGTGAGCTTGAGTCCGTTTGCTGCGAGCGCTGCCCGGATGGGCTTGGCGTCGCCGGGGTCGACTGCGACGGCGTGGACGCCGTCATGGATCAGCCACAGATAGTTGTCGTGGAAAGCGGGAACCGTCAGAACACTGAGTGCTTGAGTAGATGAATTGGTCATTGGATCGCAAAAAGGCTAGGCATGGACAAGGCAGGATCTGAGAAATCCATTATAGCGCTGGAAGGCTGGCTGCAAACGCCCGCCGGTGTGTACTTGCGTGAGTGGGAACAAACCTGTCTCGATAATTTAACAGCTGATATCTTCGGATTCAACGCGGTGCAGATCGGCATGCCTCAAATCGATGCACTGGCCGCCAACCGCATGCCGTACAAGTTGCTGGTCGACCGCAAAGTGCGCGCCGTCGCCGATGCCGCGCAGCGGCCGGTGTCGCTGACGCTCGATTGCACCGAGCTGCCGTTCGCATCGCAATCCATCGATCTGGTGGTGCTGCCGCATGTACTGGAGTTTTCCACCGATCCGCACCAGGTGCTGCGCGAAGTCGAGCGGGTGCTGATCCCGGAAGGGCAGGTCATCATCTGTGGCTTCAACCCGGCCAGCCTGTGGGGCGCGCGCCACGTGTTGCGGCGCGTCGGCGGCACCTCCTTCCTGCCACGCACGGAGGAGTTGATCTCTATGCCGCGCATGAAAGACTGGTTAAAATTATTGAATATGGGAGCAAGCCAGAGTCACTTCGGCTGCTATGCGCCGGCCTGCCGCACAGAAAAGTGGCTGCATCGCTACGCATTCATGGATAATGCCGGGCCGCGCTGGTGGCCCTACCTGGGCGGCGTCTATATCGTGCAGGCGATCAAGCGCGTGAAGGGCATGCATTTGATCGGTCCGGCTTGGACCAAAAAAACGGCGTCGGCCCCCGCGGTCGTCCCGGCAACAAATAAAAGGCGGGAACAGCAGGATGGATAAGGTAGAGATTTTTACGGACGGCGCATGCAAGGGTAATCCCGGCCTCGGCGGCTGGGGCGCGTTCCTGGTGGCCGAAGGCGCCGAGAAGGAAATTTGCGGCGGCACCCGCGACACCACCAACAATCGCATGGAATTGCAGGCGGTGATCGAAGCGCTCAACGCGCTCAAGCGCCCGTGCATGGTCACGCTGCACACCGACAGCCAGTATGTGCAAAAAGGCATCAGCGAATGGATACACGGCTGGAAGGCGCGCGGCTGGAAGACCGCCGCCAGGGAGCCGGTCAAGAACGAGGACCTGTGGCGCGCGCTGGACGCCGCGCAAGCCATGCACACCGTCGAATGGCGCTGGGTGCGCGGCCACAACGGCCATCCGGGCAATGAGCGGGCCGACATGTTGGCCAATCGCGGCGTCGAACTGGCACGCGGCCGTTGAACGGCAGCGGCCTGTTATACTCCCCAGTCCAGTTGTAGCCACCACAGAACACTATGCGCCAAATCGTACTCGATACCGAAACCACCGGTATCAACCCCAAGCTGGGCAACCGCGTCATCGAGATCGGTTGCGTCGAGCTGAATAACCGCATGCTGACGGGGAATAACTTCCACGTCTACATCAATCCGGAACGCGAGTCGGAAGAGGGCGCGCTCAACGTCCACGGCCTGACCACGGAGTTCCTGAGCGATAAGCCGAAATTCCACCAGATCGTCGAAAATCTGCGCGCCTACATCCAGGGCGCCGAGGTCATCATTCACAATGCGCCGTTCGATCTGGGTTTCCTGAATCACGAGTTCAAGCTGTTGAACCTGCCGGACTTTTCCAGCCACATCGGCGGCGTGATCGACACGCTGGTGCAGGCCAAGGAACTCCATCCGGGCAAGCGCAACTCGCTCGATGCGTTGTGCGACCGCTATGGCGTGTCGAACTCGCACCGCAAGCTGCACGGCGCGCTGCTCGATGCGGAGCTGCTGGCCGACGTCTACCTGTCGATGACGCGCGGGCAGAACAGCCTGGGCATGGATGCGGAAGAGGAAGTGGTGGCCGGCGCCGAGCTGCTGGAGCCGGTGCCGCTGGCCGATATCATCTTCCTGCCGGCCTCGGACGACGAGCTGGCGGCGCATGCGGCCACGCTGGCGGGCCTGGACAAGGCCGTCAAAGGCCAGTGCATCTGGACCGCGACGATCGCTCCGCCGGCGGTTGCATAAGAAATCGATAGAATTTTCGCCTTCGGCCTTCCCCTCTGGGCAGGTTGTATGCGATAATTCGCCCCGCTTCGGGAGGTTAGCTCAGGGGTAGAGCACTGCATTCACACTGCAGGGGTCGCAAGTTCGAAACTTGCACTTCCCACCAGAATTTATCAAGAAAATCAAAGGCCTGCGTCAATCTGATGCGGGCCTTTTTTCTTGTGGCAGCCGAAAGTACGGAAAAGTACGGAGTCTTGATTAAATTTCCCATTTGTATACTTGGGTATTGTGTGAGAAAACCAGCAGGATGTTTTGTGACAGGGGTTTGGTACGCGCCATATTACTTACCCTTTTAGCGCAGCATCGGCGCTGGAATCTCATAAACGGACTGTTACATGTGCTCCCGATACGACGTCCGTTTCGCCAAGATTTCCCCTGATAAAATAGTATTGAAAGAAGTCAGTGCCAATGGAGGGAGACCGGACTGCCGGCCGACTATCCATTTACTCAACATTATTTGCGACTAATACAGTCATTCGCCAGTGCTGTCGGTAGTGAATAGTCCACAATATGCCGTCTACCCAGTGATAATCATTCAATGCAGTTTTAACGCGAAAACGAAGTACTTTCTTGCTGCCAACTGGCAAATATTCCGCCTGCTCAAACTCGCGCCGCATCATCGCATCCTCATCAGGGTGGATCATTGTATGCCATTCCAAATTCGTATCCTCCCCATCTTCTCCTCCAGTAATGCGATGCCATGCCGGCATCCGATACGGCGGATGCCCAAATGGCATTAGCAGAAGGATCTGGTCCATCGCGGCAAAGGAGGAGGTTACTTCTTTGACAAAAGCATGACTTTTGCGTTGCTGAAATAGCAGTTGGTTGTAGACTTCCAATAAGGATCGACGTTGCGAGTTAACTACATTGAGCATCAATTTTGTTGAGTAATGCGAACGTCGAAGATACTCAAGCAAAAGTATGGTGATTATTGCTATGATGAGGTTGCTGGCCATGGCGATGAAATCATCGCCTGTCGGTATCGATAGGGTGCCGTAGGGTTCTATGAAAAAATATAAGCCCAATGACATCCCTATGATTAAGCTCACAAATGCCGCGGCAACGCCAAAAAAAAATTCCGTGACAATGCTGGCAATAACAAAAAAGAGAAATGGCACATGCGGTTCAATAATGGGATGAAGAATTTTTCTTAGGGCAAGGGCGGCCAACGTTAATAGCAGGCCGACACCAAGCCGAAAAACGGGTGTTCCGGTGGTCCATTTTTTAGAATTTTTGTTTAGGTAAGACATGTCATTCACTCCAATCGAAACCAATAATCGTCAAGCTGGCCATGTGGTCATATTGCTTCATGGGCTAGCCAGCAGCTCCCTTGAAGTAGCCCGTTTAGGAAAATATTTGACCAACAATGGACTCGCGACGTACGAGCCAAATATTACAGGGTTTTGCTATGGTCAACCATGTAGTAAGTGGCGCGAGTGGATCGATGAAATACGCCGTGAGTATCGTCGCCTGTCGGAAATCTACCAGACCGTCTCAATTGTCGGGGTTTCTATGGGAGCGACGTTGGCATTGGCCGTGGCGGCAGAGGAAGATGGCATAGCTGGCTTGGTACTGCTGTCGGCAGCGATTGCTTATGACGGCTGGGCAATTCCTTGGTACCGTTCCTTCCTGTCAATCGCTCGCCATTTTTCCTGGGCCAAAAATTATAAGTACCGCGAACGAGAGCCTTTCGGCGTTAAAAATCCTGAGATGAGAGCTAGAATCAAAAAAGCCATCTTATCTAGCGAAACCTCGGAGGCGGGTGGGGCTTACATCGGCTTTGATCATGTAAATCAGGCGGATGAATTGATTGTTCATGTGCGAAAGAGCGTTGATCTTGTGACCTGTCCGACTTTGATCATTCATGCGACAGAAGATGAAACCGTTAGTCCACGCAACGCTGACTGGCTGATGGAACATATCAGTTCGAGAAGAAAAAAAGTTATCTTTCTTGGCCAGAGCTATCACATGATTACCATTGATAATGAATACGAATTTGTTTTCCATGAATCCGAATCGTTTATTAAATCAGCTATCAATGCGCTCTCTCCCAAGATGGTATTTGAGCAACCTGATGTCATCAGCAAGGCCCTGCAGCGCGCAATCAGGCGGAGGGGGGATCGGTAGTTGTCAATATCTCTCCTTCTTAGGGCGCCACTGATTTAATCAGTCCCGCGTGGCCCTGCTAGCCGGTAAGCTGTCGCAATATCGCTTCCATTCCTCGTGAGAACTGATGATGCAATCGAGCTGTTTGGATGACGTGGCACGTGGCCATGAAGCGCTCATTTGAGCAGCGACATTAGCAGGGACGCGATGCTGTTGCTGGCCCGTAGCATGGCGCTGCCGGTCTTCATCAGCAATTGATTGCTGACCATCTCGGCGCTTTCCTGTGCGAAATCGGTGTCCATGATGCGGCCAGTCGCCTGGACGGTATTGGCGCTCATATTGGCCAGATTGCTGTCCGAATGGCTCAGCCGACTGGTCGTGGCGCCCAGGCTGGAGCGCACAGCGACGATCGCGTCCAGCGCCTGGTCTAGTTTATCGATGGAGGCGGAGGCCGCCGACGCGATGACGAGGTCGGTGCCGCCGCCTTTGACCAGAACGCCGAAGGTATCGTAAGTGGTCGAGGCCGCGTGCAGCGCGGTATGCATATTGCTCAGCAAGGGGGTTAGGTTATAGGCCAGCACCTCGTTGGAGGAGGCGCCAATCTGGAACGAGACCGGGCGGGAAAACTTGCCGTCGACCGCCAGCGCCGTCGCCACTGCGGCGGCGTAGTCCTGGGCGTCGGTGGAGGCGAGCGCGGCGACGCTGGCGGTATCGGCCGCCGCGGCGGCCACGCCCAGGGTGCTGGCGACCGCCGCCAGCGTGGCCGGCGTCGGTCCGGCGGCGTTGGCGGCGACGGCGGCGTTGTAGGCGGCCACGGCGGCCGCGTGCGCGGCGGCCGCGCTGGCGGCGTTGGCGACCGCGTTGGCGGTCGCCGCCAGCACGCCCGCCCGCTCCGCCGCCGTGTCGCCCAGCAGCAGCTTGCTGCCGCCGAAGGTGGTCGCGCTGGAAATATTGCTCAACTCGTGACTAAGCGCGGTGTATTCGGCCTGCATCGCGACGCGGTCGCCGCCGGTGACCGAGCCGTCGGCGGCCTGTATGGCCAAATCCTTCATGCGGATCAGGATGGCGCCGCTCTCGTCGAGCGCGCCGTCGGCCGTCTGCAGGATGGAAATGGCATTCTGGATATTATTCCGCGCCACCGCCATGCCATGGGTCTGCGAGGCCAGTCGGGTAGCGATCTGCAAGCCTGCCGCGTCGTCGCGCGCCGAGTTGACGCGGTAGCCGCTGCCCAGCCGCGTCATGGCGACCGCCATCCTGCTCTCCACGTGGAGCAGGGCGGTTTGCGCGGACAGCGAGGCGGCGTTGGTGTGTAGGCTCAGCATGCGGCGATTGATGCGGCTTCAGGCCCGTCCCTGTGCATTCCGGACGAGGGCGGGGTTCAAATGCGATGGTCGCGACCTGATCTTCCTCTTGTTCAGGACGAGGTTCAACTTTACCAGTTGTGTTCCCGCTTGTGGCGATCCTATAGCTCTGCGGCAAAATTCACCGGGCGCGCGGCAACAGGCCCGCCGGATCAGGGGCCGCCGCGTTCCTCAATCCCGTATTTGAGCTTGAGCGCCTGAAGCAGCGGGCGCTCGCGCCGCAAAAAAGCGTCGAATTCGCTCAATACCTCGTCGTGGCGCAGGGTCGACAGGCTGAAATCGCTGCGCGCGTGCGGCAGGCCCGGATCGAATACCAGGCCACCCGGCGTCTTCAGCTCCTCCGCCAGCAGGTAGTTGGCGACATCGACATTGATGTACACGGCGTCGATATGGTTGGCCAGCGCATGCCTGAGCAAGCCCTCGAAGCCGCTGCTGGTGCTGAGCGTGATGGCCTTGCTGTCGATCGCCGGCAGATAGGGCCAGGGAGTAAAGCCCAGCACCGTGCCCAGCGACTTGATCTGGCGCAGCGCCCGCCCTTTGTTCTGGGGCAGGACCATCGCCCCCTCATCCGAGGTGACCAGCGTCGCGCTGTAACGAATCCTGGCGGCGCCGCGCAGTTCCTCCCGCCATTTGGGATTGTCGGGGTATTTGAAGTCGAGCGTGCGCTCCTTCAGGAAGGCGACATACAGGCGGTTGACCGGCAAGGGGACATAACGGAAGACATAGCCTTTTTCCTTGGCGAACATGTCCAGCACTTCGCGCGCGAAGCCGCCGAAGGCGTTGCCATTGCTGGTCGTATGCAGGGGGTAGTATTGCAGGTCCTCGACCCCGATCGTGTAGCTTTTGAGCGGCGCGCCGTCAGCCGCGGCGGCGCCGGCCATGGCGACCGCCAACAGGGAGGTCAGCACCCGGCTCACCCGTGCTGTGATTGCATGCCTCAAGCCTGGCCCCCCTTGGCATCGCCCAAGTATTTGCGATAGATCGCGTCGAAGCGGCCGGTCTCCGTCAATGGCTTGAGTCCCGGGTTGAAATCATGCCTGCGTGAATGTTTACTTTTACTCCGATTTTTAATGCCGATCAATATGCCAAGGGCAATTTCGGAAAATTTCAACGGCAGGCGGCGCGCGCCGCCTGCGCCGAAACCTGCCCCTTCCGGCGTCAACCTAGCAGCTTTGCTAGTGATATCAAACACCGTTTTTTGATTTAATGCCTTCCAACGCGACGCACTTCGAGACCGATAAACGGCTCGGCGGCGACAGCGCGCATAGAGCGTATCCAATCATTTTCCCCACCCACCAAGAAAGACGAACCACCATGAAAAACCTAGTTCAAGTCGCCGGTATCATCGATGCTGAAGAAGCCAAACTGTTGTCCGCCGAGGGTGTGGACTGGCTGGGCTTCCCGCTGCGTCTGCCATCGGGCAAGGACGACATCTCCGAGTCCGCCGCGATCAAGATCATTTCCACCCTGAACACCCCACAAGCGGGCGTGCTGATCAGCTACCTGACCGACGCCGACGAAGTCAGCGCCTTCTGCACCGAACTGGGCGTGACGGCGGTGCAGCTGCACGGCGACGTCGAAGTCGAACAGCTGCGCAAGCTGAAGGCCAAGCGTCCCGACCTGTACGTGCTGAAAAGCCTGGTGGTCCGCGAAGACAACGCCGAGGAGCTGCTGGCCCTGGTCGACCAGTGCGCCGACGCGGTCGACATGTTCATCACCGACACCTACAACCCGGCCACCGGCGCCAAGGGTGCGACCGGCCTGACCCATGACTGGTCGGTCAGCGCCGAACTGGTGCGCCGCTCGCCCAAGCCGCTGATGCTGGCCGGCGGCCTGACGCCGGACAACGTCGCCGCCGCCATCCGCCAGGTGCGTCCGGCCGCCGTCGACGCCCACACCGGTCTGGAAGGCCCGAATGGCCGCAAGGACCTGGAGAAGACCCGCCGCTTCGTGGCCGAGGCCCGCCGCGCGTTCAACGAAATCGAGGCCGCGTAAGCGGCGCGGAAAGGAGGGCCAGTCATGTTCAATGCATCTGCCGTTCACGTTCTACCGCAAACCAACCAGTTGCGCGCGCTGCATTCCATCATCCGCGACAAGAGTGCCAGCCAGGAGGACTTCGTGTTCTATTCGAACCGGATCATCCGGCAATTGCTGGAAACCGGCATGAACCTGCTGCCTTTCCAACCGCGCCAGGTGACCACGCCGATCGGCGCCAGCTACGACGGGCTGGAATTGGCCGTCAAGCTGTGCGGCGTCTCGGTGATACGGGCCGGGGAAAGCATGGAGCCGGAATTGCGGGCCATGTATCCGGGCCTGCGCATGGGCAAGATCCTGATCCAGCGCGACAAGCAGACCAAGCTGCCCGACCTGCTGTACTCGCATCTGCCGCCGGACATCGGCGAGCGCCATGTGCTGTTGCTGGAGCCGATGCTGGCCACCGGCGGTTCGGCCCTGGTGGCGATCGATGTCTTGCTGAAGGCCGGGGTGCCGGAGGAGCACATCATCTTCGTCAACCTGCTGGCGGCGCCGGTCGGCCTGCAGCGCCTGCTCGACGCCCACCCCAAACTGCGCGTGGTCACCGCCTCGGTCGAGCAGGAACTGACCGACCAGGCTTACATGATCCCGGGCATCGGCGACTTCGGCGACCGCTATTTCGGCACCGCGCGCTAGGAGAAGACGATGAAAAAGCACACATTGATGTTCGATTCGCTGCTGACCGCGCTCGCTCCGGCCATCTGGGGCAGCACGTATCTGATCACAACCGAACTGCTGCCACCGGGTAGGCCGCTGCTGGCCGCGGTGCTGCGAGCATTGCCCGCCGGCCTGATTTTGCTTGCGATCGGTCGCAAGCTGCCGGCGGGCGCGTGGTGGTGGAGGGCGTTGGTACTGGGCGTGCTGAACATCGGTGCGTTCTTTTACTTCCTGTTCGTCGCCGCCTACCACCTGCCGGGCGGGGTGGCGGCGCTGGTGATGTCGATCCAGCCCATGATCGTGCTGCTGTTGGGGCTGGGCCTGCTGGGCGAGAGGATACGTCCGGCCCAGGTGCTGGCCTGCGTGGTGGGCGCGCTCGGGATCGCCCTGCTGGTGCTGAAACCGGCCGCCAGGCTGGACGGCATCGGCATTCTGGCCGGGCTGGCCGGCGCCACCTGCATGGCGGCCGGCATCGTGCTGACCAAGCGCTGGGGCCGTCCGGAGGGAGTGAGCGTGCTCAACTTCACCGGCTGGCAGCTGGTGGTGGGCGGCGCCGTGCTGGTGCCGGTCGCCGTGCTCACCGAGGGCTTGCCCCCCGCGCTGACCGGCGCCAACTGGCTGGGTTTCGCCTACCTGGGCATCGTCGGCGCGCTGTTCGCCTACATGGTCTGGTTCCGCGGCATCCAGCGTTTGCCAGCCTTGACAGTGTCCTTCCTGTCGTTCGCCAGCCCTTTGATGGCCGCTTTGCTGGGATACGTTTTCCTCGGTCAAAGCTTCAGCCTGACGCAAATGCTGGGCGCGGGCGCGGTGATCGCCGCCGTGGTGATCGTGCAACCGCGCCGGCCGGCGGCGCCCGCCGCGCGGGGCGCTGGCTTGGCCAGGGCGCCGGCCAAATAAGCGATCCCACCCGCAACAACCGGAGGCGGGCCGGTGCCACGCACCGCGCCTTCCTTCTTTACTTACCAATCTACGCAGGGAAGAATCATGAAAAAAATGTTTGAGCCCATTTCCTTAGGCGATATCGCTTTGGCCAACCGATTTGTCATGGCCCCGATGACGCGCAACCGCGCCACCGAAGCCGGCCTGGCCACCGAATTGATGGCGACCTACTATGCGCAGCGCGCCAGCGCCGGCCTGATCATCTCGGAAGGCATACAGCCCAGCCAGGCGGGGCAGGGCTTCAGCGGCACGCCCGGACTGCACACCCCCGAACAAATCGAATCGTGGAAGGTGGTCACCGGCGCCGTGCACCAGGCTGGCGGGCGCATCGTCGCCCAGTTGATGCATTCCGGCCGCATCGGCCATCCAGCGCTGTATCCCAGCGCGCACCTGCCGGTGGCGCCGTCGGCCATCGCCGCCGAGGGCAAGACCTACACCCGCGACGGCATGCTGGACTACCCCACACCCATCGCGCTGACCAAGAGCGACATCGCCCGCACCATCGATGACTTCGCCACGGCGGCGATCAACGCCATCGCGGCCGGCTTCGACGGCGTCGAGATCCATGGCGGCAACGGCTTCCTGCTGCACCAGTTCATGGCGGCCAACACCAACCAGCGCGGCGACGACTACGGCGGCAGCCTGGCCGCGCGCGTCAAGTTTGCGGTCGAAGTGGCGCAGGCGGTGACCGCCGCCATCGGCACCGGCCGCACCGGCATGCGCATCTCGCCGTCCAACCCCTACAACGACATCGCCGAGGGCGATTCGCTGGCGCTGTATCGCGAACTGGTGTCGCGCCTGCCGGACCTGGCCTTCCTGCACATCATGGAAGCGTATTGCCGCGAGCAGACCCTGGCGGTGCGCGAGAACTGGCGCGGCGCGCTGATCCTCAACCCGCATGCCAACGCCGACGACGGCGCCGTGTCGGGCGCCATCGCCGACGCGGTGGTGGACGAGGACCTGGCCGACGCCGTGGTGTTCGGCGCGCTGTTCCTGGCCAACCCGGACCTGCCGGCCCGCATCCGCGCCGGCGGCCCGTTCAACCCGCTGGATCAAGCCACCTTGTACGGCGGCGACCACCGCGGCTACACCGACTATCCGTCGTTGTAGGCCCGCAGCTGCAAGTCATTCGTCTCAAGCGGAAGCGGGCGGCGCGCACGATTTTTTGCCTGACAGGCCGGCGCCGTCCCTTCCACCCGTTTTCAATAATGCAAAGGAATCCAAATGAAACCAACTACTGTGAACACGCTGGCGCGCCCGCTGATGGCCGCCCTGGCGCTGGCCGGTGTGGCGGTCCTGGGCCTGTCTGGCTGCGACAAGGCGGTGGGTAAGCCACAGGAAAGCGAAGCCGGCGCGCCGCCGATCACGGCCGCGGCCGTGCTGGAACGCGCGGTGGCCGACACCCAGGAATTCTCTGGCCGCCTGGAGGCGGTGGAGCGGGTCGAGATCCGTCCGCGCGTGGGCGGCTTCATCACGGCCGTCAACTTCAAACCGGGCAGCGAGGTGCGCAAGGGCGAGGTGCTGTTCGTGATCGACCAGCGGCCGTTCCAGGCCGAGGCCAACCGCGCCGAGGCGGCCGCCAATTCGGCCCGCGCCAAGGCCGCGCTGGCCAAGCTGGAACTGGCGCGCGCCGAGCTGCTGCTGGCCGACAAGGCCATCCCCCAGCGCGAACTCGACGAGAAGGCGTCGAGCCTGAAGGAACTGGACGCCGACGCGCGCGCCGCCCAGGCCAGCTTCGAGGCCGCACGCCTGAACCTGAACTATAGCCAGGTGGTCGCGCCGATCAGCGGCCGCGTGTCGAAGGCGGAGATCACGGTCGGCAACCTGGTCGACAGCAGCGCGGTGCTGACCTCGGTGGTCTCCACCAGCTCGATCTACGCCAGCTTCGATGGCGACGAGGACACCTATCTGCGCGTCGGCCGCCTGGCCCAGCGCGGCGGCGCGGTGGCGGTGCGGGTCGGGCTGGCCAACGAGACCGGCTTCCCGCACGAGGGCAAGCTGGAGTTCGTCGACAACCGGCTCGATAGCGGCACCGGCAGCGTGCGCATGCGCGCCACCTTCGCCAACGCCGACCACAGCCTGGCGCCCGGCCTGTTCGCGCGGGTCCAGCTGGGCGGCGACGAGACGGCGCCGTCCAAGGTGGCGTTGATCGACGAGCGCGCCATCGGCACCGACCAGGACCGCAAGTACGTCTTCGTGGTGGGCGCCGACGGCAAGGCCGAATACCGCCAGGTCCTGCTGGGCCGCCCGGTCGATGGCTTGCGCGTGGTGCGCCAGGGCCTGAAGGCGGGCGAAAAAATCGTCGTCAACGGCTTGCAGCGGGTGCGTCCGGGCGCGCCGGTCGCGGCCACGCTGGTGGCGATGGACGCCGGCCGGGCAGCGGCCGCCGGCAAGGTCGCCGCAGCTGCAGCCCCTGCGGCCGCCTCAACCAAGGAACAATAATGAACATCTCACGCTTCTTCATCGACCGGCCGATCTTCGCGGCCGTGCTGTCGATCATGATCTTCGTGGCCGGACTGCTGGCCATCTTCAAGCTGCCCGTCTCCGAATATCCGGACGTGGTGCCGCCGTCGGTGGTGGTGCGGGCCCAGTACCCCGGCGCCAACCCCAAGGTGATCGCCGAAACCGTGGCCGCGCCGCTGGAGGAACAGGTCAACGGCGTCGAGAACATGCTGTACATGTCCTCGCAGGCGACCGCCGACGGCGCGCTGGCGCTGACCGTGACCTTCAAGGTCGGCACCAACGTCGAGCAGGCCGAGACCCAGGTGCAGAACCGGGTCCAGCGCGCCTTGCCGCGCCTGCCGGAAGAGGTGCGCCAGATCGGCGTCACCACCGTCAAGAGCTCGCCGAACATGACCATGGTGGTGCACCTGTCGTCGCCCAACGGCCGCTACGACGATGTCTACCTGCGCAACTACGCGGTGCTCAACATCAAGGACCAGCTGGCGCGCATCGCCGGCATGGGCGAAACCGTGCTGCTGGGCGCCGGCGACTACGCCATGCGGGTCTGGCTCGATCCGCAGAAGGTGGCGGCGCGCGGCATGACGGCCGGCGACGTGGTGGGCGCGATCCGCGAACAGAACGTGCAGGTGGCGGCCGGCGTGATCGGCGCCTCGCCGTCGAAGGGCTCGGAATTCCAGCTGACTGTGAACACCCAGGGCCGCTTGCAGACGGTGGAGGAGTTCGGCAACATCATCGTGCGCACCGGCGCCGACGGCGCGCTGACCCTGCTCAAGGACGTGGCCCGGGTCGAACTGGGTTCCAACTCCTACGCCTTGCGCTCGCTGCTGGACAATAAGTCGGCGGTGGCGATCGCCATCTTCGAGGCCCCCGGCGCCAACGCGCTGGAGCTGTCGGCCAATGTGCGCGCCAGGATGGCGGAGCTGAAAAAGGACTTCCCGGAAGGCGTGGAGTACAGCGTGGTGTACGACCCGACCCAGTTCGTGCGCGAGTCGATCAAGGCCGTGATCCACACCTTGCTGGAGGCGGTGGCGCTGGTGGTGGTGGTGGTGATCGTGTTCCTGCAAACCTGGCGCGCCTCCATCATTCCGCTGCTGGCGGTGCCGGTCTCCATCATCGGCACCTTCGCCGTGATGCTGGGCCTGGGCTTCTCGATCAACACGCTGTCGCTGTTCGGACTGGTGCTGGCGATCGGCATCGTGGTCGACGACGCCATCGTGGTGGTGGAGAACGTCGAGCGCAACATCGGCGCCGGCCTGACGCCGCGCGACGCCACCGTGCAGGCGATGCGCGAGGTCAGCGGACCGATCATCGCCATCGCCCTGGTGCTGTGCGCGGTGTTCGTGCCGATCGCCTTCGTGTCCGGCCTGTCCGGCCAGTTCTACCGCCAGTTCGCGCTGACCATCGCGATCTCGACCGTGATCTCGGCCATCAGCTCGCTGACCCTGTCGCCGGCGCTGGCGGCCACGCTGCTGAAACCGCACGACGCGCCCAAGGACGCGCTGACCCGCGCCATGGACAAGCTGTTCGGCCGCTTCTTCGCCGGCTTCAACCGCTTCTTCGGCCGCGCCTCGATCCGGTACGAGGGCGGCGTCAAGGGCGTGTTGGGCCGCAAGACCTTGGCCGTGGCGGTCTACGCGCTGTTGACCGTGTGCGCCGTGTTCGTGTTCAAGTCGGTGCCCAGCGGCTTCGTGCCCTCGCAGGACAAGCAGTACCTGGTGGGCTTCGCCCAGCTGCCGGACGGCGCCTCGCTGGACCGCACCGACGCCGTGCTGAAGCGCATGTCCGACATCGCGCTGACCGTGCCTGGCGTGGAATCGACCAATGCCTTCCCCGGCCTGTCGATCAACGGCTTCACCAACGCCTCCAACGCCGGCATCGTGTTCTTCCCGCTCAAACCGTTCGAGCAGCGCACCAGCGCCGACCTGTCTGGCGGCGCCATCGCCCAGGAGATCAACAAGCGCATGGGCGCGGTGCAGGACGCCTTTGTGATGGTGTTCCCGCCGCCGCCGGTCAGCGGCCTGGGCACCATCGGCGGCTTCAAGCTGATGGTCGAGGACCGCGGCAACGTCGGCTACGACGAATTGCACAAGGCGGTGCAGGCCTTGCAGAACAAGGCCTGGCAGTCGAAGGAGTTGTCCGGCGTGTTCACCAACTTCCAGATCAACGTGCCGCAGCTGTTCGCCGACGTCGACCGCAGCAACGCCAAGCAACTGGGCGTGCCGCTGCAAACGATCTACCAGACCCTGCAGATCAACCTGGGCTCGCTGTATGTGAACGACTTCAACCAGTTTGGCCGTACCTACCAGGTGCGGGTGCAGGCCGACGCGCCGTTCCGTTCGCACGCCCAGGACATCGCCCACCTGAAGGTGCGCAACGACAAGGGGGAGATGATTCCGCTGTCGTCGCTGATGCGGGTCAGGGACAGCTACGGTCCGGGCCAGGTGCAGCGCTATAACGCCTACGTCGCGGCCGACATCAACGGCGCCCCGGCGCCGGGCGTGTCGTCCGGCCAGGCGCGCGCCGCGCTGGAGAAGATCGCCGCCGAAACGCTGCCCAAGGGCGTGACCTTCGAATGGACCGACCTGACCTACCAGGAGATCCTGGCCGGCAACACCATGGTGCTGGTATTCCCGCTGTGCGTGCTGCTGGTGTTCCTGGTGCTGGCCGCCCAGTACGAAAGCTGGACCCTGCCGCTGGCGGTGATCCTGATCGTGCCGATGTCCATCCTGTGCGCGCTGATCGGCGTCAAGCTGAGCGGGGGCGACAACAACATCTTCACCCAGATCGCGCTGTTCGTGCTGGTGGGGCTGGCGTCGAAGAACGCGATCCTGATCGTGGAATTCGCCCGCGAGCTGGAGCACCATGGCCGCAGCGTCGTGCAGGCCGCGCTGGAATCGTGCCGCTTGCGCCTGCGTCCGATCCTGATGACGTCGATCGCCTTCATCATGGGCGTGCTGCCGCTGGTGTTCTCGCACGGCGCCGGTTCCGAGATGCGCCACGCGATGGGCGTGGCGGTGTTTGGCGGCATGCTGGGGGTGACCTTTTTCGGCCTGTTCCTGACGCCGGTGTTCTACGTCCTGCTGCGCAGCTTCGCCCGGCGTTTTGAAAAGACTGGCGCCGCGACCCTGGTCGCGGCCAAACTGGAAGGGAGCGTGCAATGAAGCGCCGCATACAACAAAGTGTTCCCCTGCTGGCGGCCGTGCTGCTGAGCGCCTGCGCCGCGCCGCAACTGAGCGCGCCCGTGCTGGACGTGCCGGCCGGCTTCAAGGAAGCGGCGACGCCGCAGCGCGCCGCCGACGGCAGCCGCTGGCAAGCGGCCCGTCCGGCCGAGGCCCAGGCCCGCGGACTATGGTGGCTGGCCTTTAGCGACAAGGTGCTCAACGGCCTGATCGACGACGCCACCACCGCCAACGCCAATCTGGCGGTGGCCGCGGCCAGGGTCAGGCAGGCGCGCGCATTGACCGGCGTGGCCGAGGCGGACCGCGGCGTGCAGCTGGACGCCCAGCTGGGCGCGCAGCGCGGCAGGGCCGCCAACCATGCGCTGGGCCTGCCGTCCGGCGCGCCAGTGAACGTGGCCAGCACCTGGCAGGCCAAGCTGGCCGCCAGCTACGAGGTCGACCTGTTCGGTCGGGTCGCTTCCAGCGTCAGCGCGGCGCAGGCCGACGCGGCGGCCAGCGAGGCGACCTATCGCTCGGTGCTGCTGGCCTTGCAGGCGGACGTGGCGCAGACCTACTTCAGGCTGCGCGCGACGGACGCCGAGCTGGCGACACTGGACCAGACGGTGCGCCTGCGCGAGCAAAGCGTGCAGGTCAACCAGCGCCGCTTCGACCTGGGCGAGCTGGGCGAGTTCGATCTGGCCCGCGCCAAGACCGAGCTGGCGACCTCGCGCGCCGAGGCGATCGGCTTGCAGCGCCAGCGCGTCGGCGATGAACACGCGCTGGCGGTCTTGCTGGGCAAGCCGGCGGCCAGTTTCGCCTTCGCGGTGCAGCCCCTGACGGAAGGCGGCGCGGTGCCGGCGATACCGGCGGGCCTGCCCTCGGCCCTGCTGGAACGCCGGCCCGACATCACCGCCGCCCAGCGCGCGATGGTGGCGGCCAACGCCCGCATCGGCCTGGCCCGGTCGGCCATGTTCCCGGCGTTGGCGCTGACCGGCGCCGGCGGCGGCGAGTCCGACACCTTGTCCAATCTGTTCAAGTGGGATGCCCGCAGCTGGGTGGTGGGGGCGCTGATGTCGATGCCGCTGATCGATGGCGGCCGCAACAAGGCCAACATCGCCCGCAGCGAGGCGGCGCTGGACGAGTCGGTGGCCAGCTATCGGCAGAGCGTGCTGGTGGCATTCGCCGAGGTCGAGGACAACCTGGCCGGCCTGCGCATCCTGGCCGGGCAGGGCGAGCAACTGGACGCCGCCGTGCTGTCCGCGCGGCGCTCCGCCGAGCTGGCGCAAAAGCTCTACCAGGCCGGCCGTTCCAGCTATCTGGACCTGCTCGACGCGCAGCGCAACCTGGCCAGCGTGGAACGCAACGCCGTGCAGCTGCGCGGCAGCCGCTATGTGTCGACGGTAGCCTTGATCCGCTCGCTGGGCGGTGGCTGGACCGTTCAGTAAGCTTGTATCGGCGCGGCGTCCGCCTGGACGCCGCGCCTGCTCTGCCATCACCTCGGGCGATCGCCCATCTATTTATTCCCGTTAAAACAATATTTCGCACAGGCGTTTATGCGCCTTAATTTAATTATTTGTATTGAATAAATTATGCGTAATGTTTATTCGGCGAACCTGACAGTATTGATAGTGATGTTGATTGTTATTTTTTGATTTAATGGATTCCGCCAATCAGATATTAATCAATACGACGAGATGTGTTTATCGTGTTGGATGCAACACATTGATTTGCAAAGTAAACACCATATTTCATGCGCGCCGGGGCAGCGTTGAGCTGACGGCTATTTGATTTTAAGATTTAACGATTGTTAACAAGCTACTGGCTAAAGGTGAATATGAATACCAATACTGATGTGAATAAACCGGACCAAGGAAAATGCCTGCCCGATCTGCTGTGGGAACAGGTGCGCACGCGTCCGGATCAAGCTGCGGTAATATGCGGTCAACAGCGCCTGAGCTTCCGTGAACTGGCGCAGAACAGCGCCATCCTGGCGGCCTATCTGCGCCATCTGGGCGTGGTCGGCGACGCCTGCATCGGCATCTTCGTCGAACCTTCGCTGGAACTGATGACCGGCGTCTGGGGCATCCTGCTGGCCGGCGGCGCCTACTTGCCGTTGTCGCCGGAATATCCGGAGGAGCGTCTGCGCTACATGGTCGAGGATGCCCGCGTCGACGTCGTGTTCGCCCAGGAGGAGTTGAAGGGACGCCTGGCGCGCCTGGCGCCGGAGGGAACCCGCATCGTCACCATGGAGGACGCGCTGGCCCACCACGTGGCCCGTGGCCGCACGGTGGCGCACGCGGCGCAGCAACAACATGAGCCTGTGCGTCCGCACAGCCTGGCCTACATCATCTACACCTCGGGCAGCACCGGCAAACCGAAAGGGGTGATGATCGAACATCACAGCATCGTCAGCCAGATGGGCTGGCTGCAGGACGCCTATCAGCTGGACCATCAGCGCGTGGTGCTGCAAAAAACCCCGATGAGCTTTGACGCGGCCCAGTGGGAAATCCTGGCGCCGGCCTGCGGCAGCACGGTGGTGGTGGGCGCGCCCGGCATCTACCGCGATCCCGAGGCGCTGGTCGACACCATCCTGGAACAGAAGGTCACCACCCTGCAGTGCGTGCCGACCCTGCTGCAAGCGCTGCTCGACAGCGATCGCTTCCAGGATTGCCAGTCGCTGACGCAGATCTTCAGCGGCGGCGAGATCCTGTCCAAGCATCTGGCGCAGCAATGCCTGGACACCATGGCCAATTGCGAGCTGATCAACCTGTACGGTCCGACCGAGTGCACCATTAATTCCTCGTCCTACCAGGTGCTGCGTGACACGGTGGCCGCCGGCCCGAACGCGATCTCGATCGGCGCGCCGGTGTGCGACACCCAGTACTACATCCTGGACAGCAAGATGGAGCTGGTCAAGCCGGGCGAGATCGGCGAGTTGTATATCGGCGGCGTGCAGCTGGCGCGCGGCTATCTGCACCGGCCCGACCTGACGGCCGAGCGCTTCGTCGACAATCCGCTGGCGCCGGCCGGCCGCGGCGACCGGCTGTATCGCACCGGCGACCTGGGCGTCTGGAATGCCGACGGCACGGTGCAGTTCTCCGGCCGCGCCGACAACCAGGTCAAGCTGCGCGGCTTCCGCGTCGAGCTGGACGAGATCCGGCTGGCGATCGAGGACCATGACTGGGTCAAGAACGCGGCCTTGCTGATCCGGAACGACAGCCGCACCGGCTTCCAGAACCTGATCGCCTGCATCGAGCTCAATCCGCGCGAGGCGGCCTTGATGGACCAGGGCAAGCACGGTGCGCACCATCAGTCCAAGAAGAGCAAGCTGCAGGTCAAGGCCCAGCTGTCCAATGTCGGTTGCCGCGACGCCGCCGACCTTGCCGCGCGCGTCACCGTCGAGCTGCCCGGCAAGCAGGCCAGCGCGGCGCAGCGCCAGCGCGTGTTCGCCCGCAAGACCTATCGCTACTTCGAGGGCGGCGCGGTCAACCGCGACGACCTGGTGCAACTGCTGGCCGGCCCAGCGGCGCCCGCCGCCGCGCGCAGCCTGGACAGCCTGGACTTCGCCGAATTCGGCGAGATCGTGCGCAACTTCGGCCAGTTCGCCAGCGACGAACGCTTGCTGCCCAAATACGGCTATGCCTCGCCCGGCGCGCTGTACGCGACCCAGATGTATTTCGAGCTGGGCGGCATCGGCGGCCTGCGGCACGGTCTGTACTACTACCATCCGGTGCACCACCAGCTGGCGCTGATCAGTGAACTGCCTGGCGAGTCCGGCGGCCGCATCAAGCTCCACTTCATCGGCAAGAAGAGCGCCATCGAACCGGTCTACAAGAACAACATCCAGGAAGTGTTGGAGATGGAAACCGGCCACATGCTGGGGCTGTTCGACCGGATCCTGCCGGCGCACCAGCTGGCCATCGATGGCGGCACGTTCCAGCCCGAGGTGAAGGCGCAGCTGGCGTGCGCGGACGAGGATTACTATCTCGGCAGCTTTGAACTGGTGTCGGCGCCGCAGCAGGGCGCGCGGCCGCAACAGGCCATGGACATCTACGTCCAGGCGCATGGCGACAAGGTGGCCGGACTGCCGGGCGGACAATACCGCTACCACGACGGCGGCTTCGAAGCTGTGTCCGACCAGCTGATCGAGAAGAAGCACGTGATCGCGATCAACCAGCAGGTGTACGAGCGCGCCAGCTTCGGCGTGTCGCTGATCAGCCGCGACGAGCGCGACTGGATGCAGTTCATCGCGCTGGGCCGCAAGCTGCAGCACTTGCAGATGAACGGCTGCCAGCTGGGCTTCATGGCGTCCGGCTACAGCTCGAAAACCGGCAACGACCTGCCGTCGGCCAAGCGCATCGGCTCCATCCTGGCGCATCGGGGCGGGACCCAGGGACAGTTCTACTTCGCGCTGGGCGGGCGCATCAGCGAGGAGCAGATCGCCAGCGAGGGCATGAAGGAGGACGCCATCCACATGCAGGGGCCGGCCGAGATCATCAAGGAGGATCTGTTGAACCTGCTGCCGAACTACATGATGCCGAACAAGATCGTCGTGATGGACCGCCTGCCGCAGACGGCCAACGGCAAGATCGACCACAAGGCGCTGGCCGCGTCCGAACAGGCCAACGCCGAGGCGAGCGACAAGCCCTTCGTGGCGCCGCGCACGCCGACCGAGCTGCGCATCGGCGAGATCTGGAGAAAGGCCATGAAGTGGGACGCGGTCTCGGTGCATGATGACTTCTTCGAATCGGGCGGCAATTCGCTGATCGCGGTGCGCTTGATCAACCACATCAACAAGGCCTTCGGTTCGTCGCTGCCGTTGCAGCTGCTGTTCGAGGCCACCACCATCGAGAAGCTGGCCGCCAAGGTCGACGAGGGGCAGGGCAATCCGCTGTCGCGACTGGTGCTGCTGGCCAAGGGCGGCAACCGCAAGGCCATCTATTGCTGGCCGGGCCTGGGGGGCTACCCGATGAACCTGCGTCTGCTGGCGCAGCAAGTCGACAGCGACCATCCGTTTTACGGGGTGCAAGCGCACGGCATCAATCGGGATGAGGTGGCCTACGCCACCATCGCCCGGATGGCGGCGGAGGATATCCAGGCCATCAAGCGCGTGCAGCCGCACGGACCCTACACCTTATGGGGCTATTCCTTCGGCGCGCGGGTGGCGTTCGAGGTGGCCTACCAGCTGGAGCAGGGCGGCGAGGTGGTCGATGACCTGTACCTGATCGCGCCGGGTTCGCCCAAGCTGCGCGCCCAGGACGCGGCCGTGCATGGCAATGCGCCGAGCTACGACAATCCGGCCTTTGTCACCATCCTGTACTCGGTGTTCACCCACAGCATCAGCGGACCGGGCCTGGCCGAATGCCTGAAGGTGGCCAAGGACAAGCACAGCTTCGCCGCCTTCATCTGCGCACGGATACGCAGTCTGGACCAGGACCTGGTGGAGCGCATCATCGACATCGTCTGCCAGACCTACGAGTTCAAGTACACCTTCCACGAACTGGCCGAGCGCAGCATACGCGCGCCGCTGACCATCTTCAAGGCCGACGGCGACGACTATTCCTTCATCGAGAACAGCGCCGGCTTCTCGGAAGTCGAGCCGGACGTGATCAAGCTGGAGGCCGATCACTACAGCATGCTCAAGCTGCCCGGCATCGAGGAACTGGTGTCCGTGATCCATGCCCGGCTCGGTGTCGCGCCGGGACGCAAGGTGGCCGAGGACGCCTCGGAACTGGCCGCCGGATAAGGAGCGCGACTATGCCGCACATTAACATCAAACACTTCCAGGTCGAGCTGAGCGAGAGCCAGAAGAAGGAACTGGTCCAGGCGCTGAGCCGCATCGTGCAACAGACGTTTGCTTGTCCGGACGGCGCCATCTCCATCGCGCTGGAGCCGGTCGCGCCGGAGGAGTGGCGCCAGCGGGTGTATCACCCGGAAGTGGAGCTGCGCAAGGAATTGTTGTGCAAGACCCCGAACTACTGAATATCCAACCCCTACTACACAAGGAAGATTATGAACGCAGCAAACACGACTATCCACGCACCATCGAGCGGCGCGCCGCATGGCATCGAACTGGTGTTCGCCGACGAGGTGGCTGAAGCCCTGGCCACCGGCAAGGCGGTGGTGGCGCTGGAATCGAATGTGATCACCCATGGCCTGGATTATCCGGATAACGTGACCACCTCGCGCCTGGTGGAGGCGGCGGTGCGGCGCGGCGGCGCGGTGCCGGCCACCATCGGCATCGAGGACGGCCGCATCCTGATCGGCATGAGCGAGGCCAGCATCGACCGCTTCGCGCAAACCCAGGGCATTCCCAAGGTGAGCAGCCGCGATCTGCCCTTCGTGCTGGCCCAGGGCGGCATGGGCGCGACCACGGTGGCCTCGTCGCTGGTGGCGGCGGAGCTGGCCGGCATCGCCTACTTCGCCTCGGCCGGCATCGGCGGCGTGCATCGCGGGGCCGAGAGAAGCATGGATATCTCGTCCGACCTGATCCAGTTCACCCGCTCCAAGGTGGCGGTGGTGTGCGCCGGCGCCAAGAATATTCTCGACCTGGGCCTGACGCTGGAATTCCTGGAAACCCATTGCGTGCCGGTGGTGTCCTACCAGTTCGATGATTTCCCGGCCTTCTATTGCCGCTCCAGCGGCCACGCCAGCCCGCACCGCCTGGATGCGCCGCAGGACATCGCCCGCGCCGTCGAGATGCATTGGGCGCTGGGCAATCACAGCTCGCTGCTGATCACCAGCCCCACGCGGGAGGAGGACGCCATCGACAGCGAAGTGATCGAGGCGGTGATCGCCCGCGCCGTGCTCGCCGCCGAGCAGGACGGCATCCGCGGCAACGCGCTGACCAAGCATCTGATGCGCGCGGTGGACCGGGTCACGGACGGGCGCTCGGCCAGGGCCAATATGGCGGTGCTGATCAACACGGCCGAGGTGGCCGGACGGATCGCGGCGGCCCACGCCGCGCTGCGCGCCCAGGCCCTGGCCTGAGCGGCGCCTCATGGCAAGGCGATCAGGCCCAGCCGGATCGCCTTGATGACGACGTCGCTGCGGCGGCTGACACCGAACTTGGTGCGCAAGTTACAGATATGGAAGTTGACGCCAGCCTCGGAAATGCTCAGGATGCGGCCGATCTCCCAGGTGGTCTTGCCAGCCGCGATCCAGCGCAGGCAGTCGAGTTCGCGCACCGTCAGCACCGGCACTTCCTCCTCGACCTTGGGCGCGATGTGGGCGATGATGGCGTCGACCGCCACGTCGCGCAGCAAGCTCAGTTGGCCCAGCGTCTGGCTCAGGTCGCGCTGGAAGGCGTTGGCCGAGCTGTCGTCGCGCACGCAGGTGAGCATGCCGACCTCGCCGTTGAGGCCATGGATGGGCAGGGTTACGCCGGAATGCAGGCCGAACGAGGTGGCTTCCTCCAGCATGCCTTGCTGGGCCGCGCTGTGGAACGATTCCGGCTTCCAGACGAACGGCGACATCGCCTTGAAACAATGCACCACGGTCGGATCGTTGGCCCGCAGATTGTTTTTTTCGTAGTGCTCGCGCCAAGCTTGCGGATAGGTGCTGTGTAAATACAGATCCTTGCTGCCATTGCTGGTCTGGGCGGTCACGGCGAACAGCAGGCGTTCGAATCCCAGGTCCCGCACGGCTTGTTCAACATGGGCCATCGCCTCCGCGCTGGAGCTCGCCTCCATGATGGGTGCAAAGTTGGCCAGACCCTTGGTGACGCTTTCGCCGCTGCTTGACAAGTTATCGTCCATAAATTCCTTAATGAGCGTGTTTGGCATTGCTGGCTGTGCGCGTCCGCTGCGTACTAAGGCTCAGGGCGCTGTGTTCATGGCTGGGCATGCATGGCGTTGAAATGGTGATAAGTTGTTGCCAACTTATGCCCATGGCATAAATTGTCAAGAAATTATAATTGAAGTTTTATCATTCTGCTGCCGAGCACGCCTGCGCTACCGGCTGGCCGGTGGCGCAGGGGCTTGCACGCTCGACAGATTGATGCTAGCGCGGCAGCGGTAGCCGGGGCGGTCCGGACCGTTCCTGCGGTGCCGGCGTCACCTCGACCTCGTTTTCAAAGTTGGGCGAATTGACGCGCTCCAGATCATCGTCGTTGATGATTTCCAGCAGATGCAAGCGGGTCAGCATCAACACCGGGAACGGTATCGTGCCGCCGCGCTCGAAGCGGCTGCCGCAGGACTGGCTGACGCCGAAGCGCTGCCAGAACTGGGTCTGGTTTTCGCCCAGGATGTAGCGCAGGTCGCGGATCAGGGCCGTATCCCGCGGCGTGATGCGGAACACTGCTTTTTTGTAAAGCGACATGATGTTCATACCGCCACCGCTTAGTGGAAGGTATCGAACAGCGCGGTATGGGTCTTCTGGCCCAGGTGGATTTCCAGCGCCACCGCGTCCTCGATGCCGACCCGGATCGGTGGGCCGAAGCGGGTCATCTCGATGCCTGCGTGGCGCAGCAGTCGTTCGATCGCGGTGGTGGTCACCGTCACGTATTTCGCGATGCCGTTTTCATCGGCGAAACGCACCACCTCGCGCATCGCGTTCATCGCATGTTCGGCGAAGCCGAAGCTGCTGTCGCGGCCACTCTCGATGGCGAAACGGCTCAGTTCCCATACCTTTTCGTCCTCGGGCGCCTGTTTGCCATGCAGCAGTTCCGGGAAGGTATCCTTGAGCATGTAGGGGCCGGTGGTCGGCAGCAAACGCCAGCAGCCGCAGAAACGCTGGGTGTCGTCGCGTATCATCATGTAGTAGGGATCGAGGGCGTCGTAGCCGTCCACTTCCATGCCGCCCAACACCGCTACTTCCCAGCCCAGCCGGCCCTGAAACACCTTGGCGCGCAACTGGTAGATGCTGCGCAGGTCGATGGTTTTGAAGCTGTTACGTGCGCCTATTTGGATCATTGAAGCCATGTCTATCTCCTGAGTCGTCTATCGGTTAAAAGGGTTATGCGATGGGGTTACTTTATGCGAAGCGACTAGGCCGAGGAACTAGTAAACAAGATAGGAAATGGCTTGGAAACTGATAGGTAGGTGCTAGGTTTTAGAAGGATAGTGACTGCGTGGCGCGGACCGGCGGGGAGGGTGGATTGCGTGCTGCCAGCACGATTCCGGTGAGGACATTTGTAGCGTCCAGTTGCATGCGGCCCGACAGTGGAAAGCCTGTGGCCAGGCGCTCCGTTAGCGGCGCAGTCAAGCGCGCGCTCCAGGTGCCGGCAGCTGGCTCCAGACTGACCAGTTCGGCGGCCTCGAAGCCGAAATAGCGGCCTACCTGCGGATACAGGGCCTTGAAAATACTTTCCTTGAGCGAAAAGCAAAGCGATACCAAGGTGGGCAAGTCCAGCCCGGCGGCGCGGCCCAGCGCCAGTTCCGTTTCGTTGATGATCATGGGGGCGAATTCGGTGGCCCGGCGGGCGTCCATGATCGCTTCCAGATCGATGCCCACCCCGTCTACCGACGAGGCCACTACGGCGATGGCGTGTTGCTGGGTATGCGTGATCGCGCCACGCCAGCCAAGTGGCCAGAGCGGCTCCCGGTTCGGCCCCACCGCGACCTGGTGTCCCGTCTGGCCCGCGCGGGCCAAGGCACGGGCGGCGCAATAGCGTCCGGCCAGGAACTCCGCCTGGCGCTTTACCACCCAGCCCTGCAGGCCGGGTGGCTGGGCGAGTCGGAAATGCGCGAACAGGTCCGGCGTGTAGCGGTCGGCCTGATAGCGGCAACGGTAAAGCTCCATTCCCGGCAGGATAAGACTGGAGTCGAGATCTTCGTATTCGATAAACATGTGATGGCGAAAGGTGGGCATTTGTTGATTTGGATCAATGTTATGCGAATTACACTGTTTTCACAAGCACGGTGCAGCGCAGGTTCAAGCCAGCCCAAATGTCTTTCTCAGGTTGGAGTCGACCGGTCCGGCAGGCATCAAGCGGCGCAAATCAGTGCGACGACACGGCGTGCAGACTGCGCTGCGCTACCGCTACCGCTTCCGTGCGGGGACTGATCTTGAACCAGATGGAATACATAGCCGGCAAAAACACCAGCGTCAGCACCGTCCCGGCGAAGGTCCCGCCGATCAGCGTGTAGGCCAGCGTGCCCCAGAACACCGAATGGGTCAGCGGGATGAACGCCAGGATCGCCGCCAATGCAGTCAGGATCACGGGCCGGGAACGCTGCACGGTGGCTTCGACCACCGCCTGGAATGGGGCGAGGCCCGCCAGTTCGTTGTGGTGTATCTGGCCGATCAGGATCAGCGTGTTGCGCATCAGGATGCCCGACAGTGCGATCAAGCCGACCAACGCGTTGATACCGAATGGCTGCTGGAACAAGATCAAGGTCGGCACCACGCCGATCAATCCCAGCGGACTGGTCAGGAACACCATGACCATTGCCGAGATCGAGCGCACCTGGAAGATGATGATCAGCAGGGTAATTGCCAGCATGATCGGGAACAGTGGCAGCATCGCTTTCGTCGCCTTGCCAGATTCCTCGATCGAACCAGCCTCTTCGATACGGTAGCCGCCTGGCAGCTTGTCCATGATGTGCTGCAACTGCGCGGTGATGGCGGCGGAGACGTCCGGCGGCTGCAAGCCATCGGCGATGTCGCCGCGCACGGTCATGGTCGGCATACGGTCGCGGCGACGAATGATAGGCTCCTCCGCCCGCACGTCGACTTGGCCGACCTGCGATAGCGGGATGTGTTGTCCCTCTGCGCCGGTCAGTGTGAAGTCGGCAAGCTTGGCTGGGTCGAGGTGGTTGCTGCCGGCCGACCGGGCCACAACTTGCACGGTGCGGATATCTTCACGCACGCTGGTCAGCGGCACGCCGCTCAATAGGAATTGCAGTTGCTGCGCGACTGCACTGGAGGTCAGGCCGACCGCCTGCAAGCGGTCTTGCTGTAGGGTGAAATGCAGCGTTGGCGTGCGTGTGCCCCAGTCGTTATTCACAGTGCGCATCATGGGACTTGCGTCCATGACTTGCTGCACCTCTGCAGCGATGGCGCGTAGCTTGCCCGTATCCGGTCCGCTGACCCGGTAGGCGACCGGGTAGGGAGAGTAAGGCCCAAACACGAGTTGGGTGACGCGTACGCGCGCTTCTGGCGCGAGACCTGCGGCAACGGCAATGCGCAAGCGCTGCTTCAACGCGTCGCGCTCATTCTGGTTGTCGGTGCGGATCACGATCTTGGCAAAGGACGGGTCAGGCAGTTCAGGCCCCATGGCCAGGTAGAAGCGCGGAGCCCCTTGGCCAACGTAGGCGGTGACGATCTTCGCTTCCGCCTGCTTGGACAGCCATGCTTCCACCTTCGCCGCGGCCGCGCTGGTTTGCATGATCGACGTACCGAATGGCATCTGCACCTCGACCAGGACTTCGGGACGGTCCGAGATTGGGAAGAACTGTTTCTTGACCACGGCCATGCCCAGTATCGCCAGCACGAACAGGCCTACCACCGCGCCAGCCACCGGCCACTTGCGGGTGATGACGCGCTTCAGTAACTGGCGGAAGCGGTTATAGCGCGGCGTGTTGTAGAGCGCCTCGTGGCCGCCCTCGACCTGTTTGAGTTCGGGCAGCAGTTTGACGCCCAGGTAGGGGGTGAAGACCACGGCGACGACCCACGACGCAATCAGTGCGATGCCAACGATCCAGAACATATTGCTGGTGTACTCGCCTGCGGTGGAGCGGGCAAAGCCGTTCGGCATGAAGCCCACTGCCGTGACCAGCGTGCCCGACAGCATGGGCGCGGCGGTATGGCTCCAGGCGTAGGCAGACGCGGCGATGCGGCTGGCGCCTTCCTCCATCTTCACCACCATCATTTCGATGGCGATGATGGCGTCGTCCACCAGCAGGCCCAACCCCAGTATCAAAGAGCCCAGCGTGATGCGGTCAAAGTTCTTGCCGGTTGCGGCCATCACAATGAAGACCACCGCCAGGGTCAGCGGCACGGCGGCGGCAACGACGATGCCAACGCGCCAGCCCATGCTGACAAAACACACCACCATCACCACCAGCAGCGCAACGAAGAACTTGACCATGAATTCATCGACCGCCGAACTGATGTTCACGGCCTGATCGGTGACCTTGGTCAGTCCCATGCCGAGCGGCAGTTCGGCGTTGACCGCGCCGACCTCTTTATCGAGCGCCTTGCCGAGATCGAGTCCGTTCCAACCATCACGCATGACGATGCCGAGCAGTAGGGCGGGTTCGCCGCCGTTGCGCAGCATGAAGGTCGCCGGGTCTTCATAGCCGCGCTTGATCGTGGCGATGTCCGACAGCTTCAAGGTGCGACCCTGGGCAACGACAGGCGTGTCGCGGATCTTTTGCAATTCATCGAAAGCGCCGTCCAGGCGTATGAATACCTGCGGCCCCTTGGTTTCCACCGAACCGGCCGGCGTCAGGACATTCTGATTGTTCAGCGCGGCGAACACCTGCTGCGGGCTGACGCCCAAAGTCGCCAGGCGTTCATGCGAGAACTCGACAAAGATACACTCGGGTTGTTCGCCAACGATGTTGACTTTTTTAACGCCAGGCACATGCAGCAGACGTTGGCGTAGCGTCTCGGCATCCCGCACCAGCAGGCGCTGTGGCTCACCCTTGGCCTTCAGCGCGAACAGTGCAAAAGTGACGTCCGCATATTCGTCGTTGACCATGGGACCGATAACGCCGCTTGGCAGGTTGCCGGCCTCATCGCCGACTTTCTTGCGCGCCTGGTAGAACTGCTCCTGCACTTCCGCCGGTGGCGTGCTGTCCATCAAGGTCAAGGTTGTGAATGCCAGCCCCGGCCGGGTGTAGGTTTCGCTACGCTCGTACCAGCGCAATTCCTGCAGCCGCTTCTCGATCTTTTCGGCGACCTGGTCCTGCATCTCTTGCGCGCTTGCGCCTGGCCAGGCAGTGACCACGGTCATGACCTTGACCGTGAAAGCCGGATCTTCCGCGCGTCCCAATTTAAAGAACGAAACGACGCCAGCCGCGGAAATCAGGAAAATCAGGAACAAGGTGACGGCGCGCTCGCGCACGGCGAGCGCCGACAGGTTGAAGCGAGCTGCGCTCATGGTTGCGCTCCCGCGCCGGCGGCGGCCTGGTCGGAGATACGCACCGGTGAGCCTTCGCGCAGCAGGTGCGCGCCAAGTGCCACGATCCGCTCGCCTTGCTTGAGCTGAGCGGTAACGAGCGCGGTGTCGTCGCCCAGACGCTGGACCGTCACCGGACGCCAGTTGACCTTGGCCGGCTGGCCCTGGATCACCCAGACGCCTGGCCCCTTGCCAGCGTCAAACAGGGCGCCCAGCGGCACCGACCACGCGCTCTGCGGAGCGGACTGCCCATCCGGGATCTGGATCGTCACGGTGGCGCCCAGCGGGGCGTCGGCCAGCTCACCTTCCAGCACATAACGCGCCTCGAAAGTGCGCGTGAGGCGGTCTGCCGTATCTGAAAGCTGTCTTAGTTTGGTCGGGGCGCCTGCGCCAGCCTTGCCAAAAAGCGAGGCTAACCCCGCCGAGCCTATCGCGGGCCGCAGCGTTTCCGGGAGCTGGATGATGGCTTCGCGGCGGCCTGCATGGGCGATACGGATGACCGCCTGGCCCGCGCCGACGACCTGGCCGGGTTCGACCAGCGTTTCCATGACGACGCCATCGGCATCGGCCACCAGTTCGGTATAGCGGCTGGCGTTGCGCGCCACCTCGGCTTGGGCTTCGGCTGCGTTCAGCTGGGCTTTCGCGGCGTCGGCGGCGGCCGAGACCTGGTCATAAGCGGAGGCCGAAATTGCGCCGGTGCCGCGCAGGTCGCGGTAGCGCGCTTCGTCCTGCGCGGTTTGCTGCGCGCGGGCGCGGGCGGCCGCGACCGCTTCCTGTTGGGCCAGGACAGCAAGCCTCAGATCGGCCGGGTCGATGCGCAGCAGTACTTGGCCGCGCTGTACGGTCTGGCCGGTATCCACCAGGCGCGCCAGTACTTTGCCGGAGACCCGAAAGCCCAGGTCGCTTTGCACCCTGGCGGCGACGGTTCCGGTGAATGCCCGTGTGGCAAGCGCCGCATCCTTGACGATGGCGGCGCGTACCAACGGGGCATCGGTACGCGGGTCGGATTGTTTTTTTTCGCCGCAGGCGACCAGCATCAGCGGCAAAACGGATATGACGGCGGAGAAAACGAGGCGGCGGCGAAGCATAGAAATCCCGTAAATGAACAAAACAGGATTTCATTTTGAGACTAGTGACTAAATATGTCAATAGTCACTCTCAATTTTGCATGGTCATCTTGATAAGCTTCGTAGCACCAGGCTCGATAGTTGAGCCGGCGCGTCGTCGGTGGAATCCAAGCTGTATTGCAACAGCAGCGGGTTGAGGTAGGGGCGCATGACCAGGTAAATGGCGTTCGCGGTTTCGTCCAGCGGCGTCTTGCGCTCGAAATCGTCGGCTTCGCGGCCCAGGCGCAACACCTCCTGCAGCATTTGCCGGATACGCAATTCGTAGTCCCGCACGGCTTGCCACTGTCCAGTGGCGGCAGACGCCGCGATGTCGTACAGCCGCCGGTCTTCGGAGAATAATTGCATGCTGGACTCAACGATCGCCTTGAACATGCGGCGCAGCTTCTCTGGCGCCTGGTCCGCGCTGTCGACGGCTGCCCTGATGTCGGTCTCGATTTCGCGCAAGCAGTTTGCGCAGATGAGTTCTCCGATCGCCTGTTTGGACTCGAAAAACTTGTAGATATACGCCTTGGAAAAGCCGATGGCTTTGGCGAGGTCGGAGACGGTGGTCTTTTCATAGCCGTACAGACGGAAATGTTCGGTAGCGGCGGAAACGATCTGATCGCGTACTTCGTGATCGGCGGGGCCTCGGGCGGGGCCGGGATTGATGGTGGGTTTATTCATGTCCGACAGCTTAACGCGAGTCGCGGAGTTGCACAACAAGTGACTAAATCGTGATATAGTCACTTCAACTTATCCACCATGCGAAAAATCCCATGCTACTCAAACGTACCCTCATTTCGTTCGCCGTCGCTTGCATTGCCACCGGTTGTGCCATCGGACCTGACTACGTCCGCCCCGACGTGCGCTTGCCGGATCGCTACCTTGGACTGGCCGCCGTCGAGCAAAGACAAGCCGGTGTCGCCGCCGATTTGACCACATGGTGGGTCGGCTTTGGCGACCCGCAACTCACCCGCTTCGTCACGCTGGCACTGGAACAGAACCTGGATCTGGCGCAGGCGTCCGCTCGGGTCACGCAGGCACGCGCCGGGCTGGGAGCAGCCAATGCGGCGCTGCTGCCATCGGGCACCGTCAGCGGCCAGGCGGCGCGCGCCTACCAATCGGCGGAAACGCCGCTGGGGCAAGTGCTGAACGCCCAGCCAAATTTTGATCGCTACGGAAACGCCTATGAAGCCAATCTCGGCGTCGGTTGGGAGCTGGACCTGTTCGGCGGCTTGCGTCGCGGGCGCGAGGCGATGCTTGCCGAGTACCAGGCGTCGGCTGCCGGGGTGGCGGCGACGCGCCTGGCGGTGGCCGCGCAGACCGTCGACATCTACATCAGCATACGCGGGCTGCAAACCCGCATTGACGTCGCGCGCAACCAGGTCAGGACACAGCAAGAGCTGCTGGCGACGCTCAATTTGTTGTATGGCAAGGGGCTGGTCGCGGAACTTCAGGTACGACAGGTCGAAGGCGCGCTGGCGCAGGTCAGGGCGGCGGTGCCGGTGCTGGAGGCTGGATTGGAAACGGCCATGAATGCGCTCGACGTGATGCTGGGCGCCGCGCCGGGAGCGTATCGGGATGAGCTGGCGATGGCGCGCGCGATCCCGGCCGCCCCGCAGATCGCAGCCACTGGTTCGCCTGGAGATTTGCTACGCCGCCGGCCGGACCTGATCGCGGCCGAACGCCGCCTCGCCGCGTCGAACGCGCGCATCGGCATGGCCATCGCCGAGTTTTACCCTAAGCTGTCCTTTGGTGGGATGATCGGCAGCGCGACGTCGGTCTCTGGCGGCAATCTGTTCACCGGCGGGGCCAGCCAAGGCTCCGGCGTGCTGGGGCTGCGCTGGCGTCTGTTTGATTTCGGCCGCATCAATGCGCAAATTGATCAGGCCAAGGGGCAGGAGGCGGAGGCGCTGTCCGCTTACCGTCTGGCTGCGCTGCGGGCCACCGCCGACGTGGAGAACGCGTTGTCGGACCTGGTCAAGCGCGAGGCGCAGGCCGCCATGCTGGGGCAGGGCGTGCATTCCCTGGGCCTGGCAAGGAAGGCGTCGTTCGCCGCCTTCCAGAAAGGCGTTGTCAGCCTGATCGAAGTCCTGCAGGCCGACGACAGCTTGCTGCGCGCCTCCGACATGCGGGCGCAAGCCCAAACCGAATCCGCGCGTGCGGCGGTGGCCGCCTTCAAGGCGCTCGGCGGTGGTTGGCAACTTCAGCAAGCCGACGCGGTGGCGCTGCGTTAATCCGCCGGTTCCGCGCATACTCGGCGGGTATCAAAGACATACTCAATCGGTGTTGGACCACCTCCCGGAACTTGTCTACTCTGACCCTGCAGTACACGGTCATACAACAAAGACAACGATACCGGGAGACCCGATGCAAGTTTTTTCGTCCTCATCACGAGGCAGGCGCCTGGCCGCCACGTCGCGCTGGGCCGACAGTTCGGTCTCCGCGATTGCCGCCGGCTTCCTGGCGGTGCTGGTCTCGCTGGCCGGGCCGCTGGCGATTTTCTACCAGGCGGCGCAGGCCGGGCAGATGTCCAACGAGATGTTCGCTTCCTGGGTATGGGGCATCTCGCTGGGCGCGGCGGTGGCCGGCATCTTCCTTAGCTGGACCCTGAAAGCACCCGTCATCACCGCCTGGTCGGCCCCCGGCACGGCCTTGCTGATCCCATTATTCCCCGCGCTGTCGATCCATGAAGCGGTGGGCGCCTACCTGACCGCCGCCTTGCTGTTGCTGGCGATCGGCCTGTCCGGCGGCTTTGAACGGCTGATGTCCCACGTTCCCAAGGGTGTCGCCAGCGGCATGATGGCGGGCATCCTGCTGCCGTTCGGCCTGAATGCCTTCAAGGGCATGGGCACGCTGCCGCTGCTGGTGGGCGGAATGCTGATCGCCTACCTGCTGTTCAAGCGCTGCTGGCCGCGTTACAGCGTGGTGCTGTTGCTGGTGGCGGGCATCGCCATTGCCGTGCTGACCGGTCAGACGCATTTCGATGGCGTGCACCTGCAGCTGGTGCGGCCGCAATTCATCACGCCCGCCTGGAGCTGGGCCAGCACCTTCAGCCTCGCGCTGCCGCTGGTGTTGACGACGCTGAGCGGACAATACCTGCCCGGCATGGCGATCCTCAAGAGCGCCGGCTACGACGTGCCGGTGCGCCGCGTCGTCGTGGTCAACAGCGTGGCTTCGCTGGCGACAGCTTTCACGGGCGGCATCACCATCGCGATCGCCGCCATTACCGCCGCCATGTGCACCGGCCGCGACGCGCACGAGGATCCCGCCAGGCGCTATGTCGCAGGCATCGCCAACGGCGCCTTCTATTTGCTGGCCGGCTTGTGCGGCGGCTCGGTGGTCATGCTGTTCGCCGCCTTGCCCAGGGAGCTGATCGTCGCGCTGGCCGGGCTGGCGCTGCTCGGTCCCATCACCGTCAACCTGACGCAGATCGTCACCGCACCGGAGCGCGAAGCGGCCGTGCTGACCTTCCTCGCCACCGCCTCCGGCATGACCTTCCTCGGTCTCGGCTCGGCATTCTGGGGCATCTTGATCGGCATGATGGCACACCGCGTGCTGCGCCCGGCCACGGCCGCATAAATTTCATCACACCGCAGCACCAACACAACTACAACAAGGGGATCAACACCATGCAGCAAATCGACATCCACAAACTGGCGGACCAGGCCCGCTTCAACCGCTTCCACGCCGGCGTACTGGCGTGGTGCGCGGTCATCATCATCTGCGATGGCTACGACCTGGCCGTCGCCGGCATTGCGCTGCCATCGATCATGAAGAGCATGGGCGTGACGGCGCAGAACGCCGGCTTCATGGTCAGCTCCGCGCTGTTCGGCATGATGTTCGGCGCGATCTTCCTCGGCACCGTGGCCGACCGCATCGGCCGTCCGCGCGCCATCGGCATCTGCCTGGCGCTGTTCAGCGTCTTCACCGCGGCGGCCGGGCTGACGCACGATCCGTACACCTTCAGCGCGATGCGCTTCCTGGCCGGCCTGGGTATCGGCGGCGTGATGCCGAACGTGGTCGCGCAGATGACCGAGTACTCGCCCCGCAAAATCCGCTCCACCATGGTGACGCTGATGTTCAGCGGCTATGCGGTGGGCGGCATGCTGGCCGCGTTGCTGGGCAAGGGCATGATCGAGGCCTATGGCTGGTCGTCCGTGTTCCTGGCGGCCGGCGCGCCGGTGGTGCTGATTCCGTTCATCCTGAAGTCCTTGCCGGAATCGATGCCGTTCCTGATACGCCAGAACCGGCTGGTCGAGCTGAAGTCCATCCTGGCGCGCATGGAGCCCGGCTACCGCGCCCACGCGGACGACCGCTACACCGTGCCTGCCCACGACCGCGCGGAGGGCGCGCCGATCCGTAAGCTGTTCCAGGATGGGCGGGGCTTCAGCACGGCGATGTTCTGGATCGCGTTTTTCATGTGCCTGTTCATGGTATATGCGCTCAGCTCCTGGCTGGCCAAGCTGATGGCCGGCGCCGGCTACAGCCTCGGTTCCGCGTTGACCTTCGTGTTGGTGCTGAACTTCGGCGCGGTGATCGGCGCGATTGGCGGCGGCTGGTTGGCGGACCGCTTCCATATCAAGCACGTCCTGATCGGCATGTACTCGCTGGCTGCGGTGTCGATCACGCTGCTGGGCTATAAGGTGCCGACCGAGGTGCTGTACCTGCTGGTCGGCCTGGCGGGGGCTTCGACCATCGGCACCCAGATCGTCACCTACGCCTACGCCGGCCAGTTCTATCCGGCCGCCGTGCGCTCGACCGGCATCGGCTGGGCGTCGGGCGTGGGCCGCAGCGGCGCCATCCTCGCGCCCATCGTGATCGGCACGCTGGTCGGCATGGCGCTGCCGCTGCAGCAGAACTTCGTGGCGATCGCCATCCCGGCCGTCATCGCGGTAATCGCGGTGTCGTTGATCCGCCATGGCCGCTCAGCCTCCGCAGCCGCCGCCAATCCGGCGACCGGCGCCACGGCGACCGCGTAAGGCTAGAGCGTCTCGCGGATGTAGTCGATGCCGGCCGCGTCGTAGACTTCATAGATCACGGCCAGCATCTGCTGCAGTTCCTCGGAGCGATCCAGCTTGCGCACGCTGAACATCACCGGCGACACCGCATGGCGGTCGGCGATGGCGCGGAACACCACGTCGTCGCGCCGCATGCCTTGCACGCTGTCCGGCACGATGGCCACGCCCTGGCCGGCCGCCACCAGGCCGATGGCGATCTGCAGCTCTCGCACCTCGACAATCTTCTGCGGCGCGATGGCGCGCTCCGACAGCACCGACAACACCTGGTCGGCAAAGCTGGGGCGGGGTGCCTTGGGGTAGACCAGCAGGCACTCCGTCTGCAGGTCGACCAGCTGGATCGCGTCGGTCGATGCCGCACGCGGGTGGCCGGCCGGCAGTGCCACGATCAGGCGTTCCTCGCGCAGCACGATGCGGCGGATGTTGGGGTCCTCGCACTTGACGCGGCCGAAACCGACGTCGATCACGCCATCCTTCAACGCCTGGATCTGCTGCATGGTGGTCAACTCATGGAACGTCACCTCGACCTTGGGATATTGCATGCGGTAGCGTCGCACGATGCGCGGCAGCAGGCCGTACAAGGTCGACGCCACAAAGCCCATCGACAGCGTGCGGTCGATCTTGCCCACGCGCTGGGTCATGGTTTTCAGTTCGGCGGCCTTGGCCAGCAACTCCTGCGCGTGCGCGTGGAAGAAGGCGCCGGCCTCGGTCAGCTTGACCGGCCGCGTGCCTTTCTCGATCAGCTCCACTCCCAGCTCCTCTTCCAGCTGCTGGATCTGGCGGCTCAGCGGCGGCTGGGCGATATGCAGCCGTTCGGCGGCTCGGGTGTAGTTCTTCTCATCGGCGACGGCGACGAAGTAGCGCAGGTGGCGTAATTCCATTGCATACCTTTCGGGTATGAAAAACATACTAACTCGGTGTTGGACCAGGCGATCCACGTGGAATATTGTGTATCTATCGAACTCATTATACGAAATAAATATGATCACGAACATAGAAGTCATCCTTGCGGACGTCCCGACCATCCGGCCGCACCAGCTGTCGGTGGCGACCATGCGGTCGCAAACGCTGGTGCTGGTGCGGGTGCTGTGCGCCGACGGCGTCGAGGGCTGGGGCGAGGCCACCACCATCGGCGGCCTGAATTACGGCGAGGAGAGCCCGGAGAGCGTCAAGGTCAATATCGACACCCACATCGCGCCGCTGTTGATCGGCATGGAAGCGCGCCAGGTGGCCAAGGCGATGGCCAAGGTGCGCAAGGTCATCCAGGGCAACCGCTTCGCCAAGTGCGCCATCGAGACCGCCTTGCTGGATGCGCAGGCACGCCGGCTGGGCGTGCCGCTGAGCGAACTGCTGGGCGGCCGGGTGCGCGATGCGCTGCCGGTGGCCTGGACCCTGGCCAGCGGCGACACCGCGCGCGACATCGCGGAAGCGGAGCAGATGCTGGAACTGCGCCGCCACCGCATCTTCAAGCTGAAGATCGGCGCGCGGCCGGTGGCCGAGGACGTGGCGCACGTACTGGCGATCAAGAAGGCACTCGGTGACTCGGTCAGCGTGCGGGTCGACGTCAACCAGGCCTGGACCGAGCTGGAAGCGATGCGCGGTATCGCGGCGCTGGAAGCGGGCGGCATCGACTTGATCGAGCAGCCGACCCGCGCCACGCGTCAAGGCGGCATGGCGCGGCTGGCG
Source organism: Duganella sp. GW821-FHT07G03 (assembly GCF_059418605.1). Lineage (NCBI taxonomy): Bacteria > Pseudomonadati > Pseudomonadota > Betaproteobacteria > Burkholderiales > Oxalobacteraceae > Duganella > Duganella sp. GW821-FHT07G03. The sequence goes on along the minus strand of NZ_JBWKQE010000009.1, from coordinate 105,845 downwards.
CATCGCTTCGCGGTGGCCTTGATGGCCGATGAAGCCCTGCAAGGCCCGCAGGATGCGCTGGCCATCGCGCAGGCCGGCGGCGCCGACGTGTTTGCGGTGAAGATCGCGCAGTCCGGCGGCCTGCTGCCGGCGGCGCAGGTGGCGGCGGTGGCGCAGCTGTCCGGCATCAGCCTGTATGGCGGCACGATGCTCGAAGGCGGCATCGGCACCGCGGCGTCGGCCCAGTTGTTCTCGACCTTCGGCGAGCTGGAATTCGGCACCGAACTGTTTGGCCCATTGCTGCTGACGCGCGAAGTGCTGCGCGAGCCGCTGGTGTACCGCGACTTCATGCTGCAGGTGCCGGACGGTCCGGGCCTGGGCGTCGAACCGGACATGGACAAGCTGCGCGAACTGCGCCGCCGTTAATTTCAAAGGAGATCCTCATGCTGTTCCACGTACGTATGGATGTGCAGCTGCCGCCGCACATGCCGGCCGCGCAGGCCGACGAATTGAAGAAGACCGAGCGCGAACTGGCGCACAGCCTGCAACGCAGCGGCAAGTGGCGCCACCTGTGGCGCATCGCCGGCCAGTACGCCAACGTCAGCGTGTTCGACGTCGTCGACGTCGAAGAACTGCACGCGCTGCTGACCTCCTTGCCGCTGTTCCCGTACATGCAAATCCAGGTGATGCCCTTGTGCCGCCACCCGTCGTCGGTGCGCGACGGTGACGCCTGAACTTAATTTATCCCACTAAACCAAAACGAAGGAGACTGACATGACACACAATGAAATCGACACCCTGGTAAAAGGCTGGATCATCGACAAGGCCGAAGGCCCGGTCAACGCGCGGGTGCAGCAAGTGGTGGTGCGCCTGGTCGGCGATCTGTGCAAGGCGATCGCGGACCTGGACATCCAGCCGAGCGAATTCTGGAAAGGGCTGGAATACATGAGCGAGGCGGGCGCCCGCAATGAACTGGGCCTGCTGGCGCCTGGCCTGGGCCTGGAGCGCTTCCTCGACATCCGCGCCGACGAGGCGGAGGCGAAGGCCGGCCTGACCGGCGGCACCCCGCGCACCATCGAAGGCCCGCTGTACGTGGCCGGCGCGCCGGAAAGCCAGGGCTTTGCGCGCCTCGACGACGGCACCGAAAGCGACAAGGCCGAAGTGCTGTTCATGCAGGGCACCGTGCGCGGCCAGGACGGCTTGCCGCTGCCGGGCGCCAAGGTCGAGGTCTGGCACTGCAACCTGCTCGGCAACTACTCCTTCTTTGACAAGTCGCAGTCGCACTTCAACCTGCGCCGCACCATCATCGCCGACGGCGAAGGCCGCTACCAGCTGCGCAGCATTCTGCCGGTCGGCTATTCCTGCCCGCCGGACGGCACCACGCAGCGCCTGCTGGACCAGCTGGGCCGCCACGGGCACCGTCCGGCCCACATCCACTTCTTCGTCAGCGCCGCCGGCCAGCGCAAGCTCACCACCCAGATCAACATCGATGGCGACGAATACCTGTGGGACGATTTCGCCTTCGCCAGCCGCGAGGGACTGGTGCCGCCGGTGCGCCGCGTGACGTCGCCGCAGCAGATCGCCGCCAAGGGACTGCAGTCGCCGTATGCCGAAATCGACTTCGACTTCCAGCTGCACGCCGAAACGCCGGTGGCGCCGGAAGCCGTGGTGGAACGCACACGCGCCGCGGCCTGAGTAGGAGAGACACCATGATCCCGATCATTCCCGTCGCCTCGGCGAACAGCGCCAGGCCGGCCAGCCTGGATGGCTTCCTGGTGGAGGACCACGAGCGCGGCGACTATCGCCTGCACCGCAGCGCCTTCACCGATCCGGCCCTGTTTGAACTGGAAATGAAGCACATCTTCGAAGGCAACTGGATCTACCTGGCGCACGAAAGCCAGGTACCGAACAACAACGACTACTACAGCACCCACATCGGCCGCCAGCCGGTATTCATCGCCCGCAACCGCGCAGGGGAGCTGAACGCCTTCATCAACGCCTGCACCCACCGCGGCGCGCAGCTGTGTCGCCACAAGCGCGGTAACAAGGCGACCTACACCTGCCCGTTCCACGGCTGGACCTTCAACAACAGCGGCAAGCTGCTGAAGGTAAAGGACCCCGAGGACGCAGGCTATCCGGACTGCTTCAACAAGGAAGGTTCGCACGACCTGAAAAAGGTGGCGCGTTTCGAAAGCTACAAGGGCTTCCTGTTCGGCAGCCTGAATCCGGACGTGCTGCCGCTGGGCGAGTTCCTGGGCGAAGCCGGCAAGATCATCGACATGATCGTCAACCAGTCGCCGGACGGGCTGGAAGTGCTGCGCGGCGCGTCGACCTACACCTTCGACGGCAACTGGAAGCTGCAGGCCGAGAATGGCGCCGACGGCTATCACGTCTCGGCGGTGCACTGGAACTACGCGGCCACCACCAGTCGCCGCAAGGAGCAGGGCGAAGCCCGCGAGGACAAGATCCGCGCCATGGATGCCGGCAAGTGGGGCAAGCAGGGCGGCGGTTTCTACGCCTTCGAACATGGCCACGTGCTGCTGTGGACCCAGTGGGCCAATCCCCAGGACCGGCCCAACTTCCCGCGCCGCGAGGAATACGCGCAGCAGTTCGGCGGCGCCACGGCGGACTGGATGATAGGCCGTTCGCGCAACCTGTGCCTGTATCCGAACGTGTACCTGATGGATCAATTCGGATCGCAGATCCGCCTGTTGCGGCCGATCTCGGTCGACAAGACCGAAGTGACGATCTACTGCATCGCCCCCAAGGGCGAGCCGGATGACGCGCGCGCGCGCCGCATCCGCCAGTACGAGGACTTCTTCAACGTCAGCGGCATGGCCACGCCGGACGACCTGGAGGAATTCCGCGCCTGCCAGCAGGGCTACATGGGCAGCGCGCTGGAATGGAACGACATGTGCCGTGGCGCCAGCCACTGGATCAACGGTCCCGATGCGGCGGCGCGCGAGATCGGCCTGGCGCCGGTGATGAGCGGCGTCAAAACCGAGGACGAAGGCCTGTACACGATCCAGCACCGCTACTGGCTGGACGTGATGCAGCGCGCCGTCAAGCAGGAAGGCGGTGCGAAATGAGCGCACCTACCCTGGATCAGATCTGCGCCTTCATCTACCGCGAAAGCCGTCTGCTCGACGACCAGCAGTGGGACGAATGGCTGGAGTGCTACCACCCGGAGGTCCAGTACTGGATGCCGTCGTGGGACGACGACGACCAGCTGATCGGCGATCCGCAGCGCGAAATCTCGCTGATCTTCTATCCAACCCGCCAGGGACTGGAAGACCGCGTGTTTCGCATCAAGACCGAGCGCTCAAGCGCCACCATGCCGGATACGCGCACCAGCCACAATATCTCCAACGTGGAGATCGAGCGGCAGGACGGCGCGCGGGTGACGGTGCGCTTCAACTGGCACACGCTGAGCCACCGCTACAAGACCGATTTCAGCCACTTCGGGATGATGCGCTACGAGATCGACTTCTCCGGCGCGCGTCCGCTGATCACCAACAAGTACATCGTGCTGAAGAACGACTACATCCATCAGGTGATCGATATCTACCACCTGTAGCACCGCAACCAGGAGACGACGATGAGTTACCACATCGCACTGCAGTTCGAGGACGGGGTCACCCGCTTCATCTCATGCAACGAGAACGAAAAGCTGGCCGACGCGGCCTACCGGCAGAAAGTCAACATTCCGCTCGATTGCCGCGACGGCGCTTGCGGCACCTGCCGCGGCCTGTGCGAATCGGGCAGCTACGACATGCCCGCATCGAGCTATATCGAGGATGCGCTGACGCCGGAAGAAGCGGCCCAGCGCCAGGTGCTGGCCTGCCAGATGAAGCCGACCTCGGACTGCGTGGTGCGCATCCCCGCCACGTCGGCGGCCTGCAAGACCGGCGTGGCGCGCCACGACGGCAGCCTGGCGCAGGTGCGGCAGCTGTCCGCCACCACGCTGGGCTTCTCGATCGAGCTGGCGCCGGGCACGGATGTTGGCTTCCTGTCCGGCCAATACGTCAACGTCGAGATTCCGGGCACCGGCTTGACGCGGTCCTATTCCTTCAGTTCCGCCCCGGGCGCCTCTCGCTACGACTTCGTGGTGCGCAACGTGCCGCAAGGCCGCATGAGCACCTTCCTGGCGCGGGACGCCAAGGTGGGACAGGCGATTTCGTTCTCCGGCCCTTACGGCAGCTTCTACCTGCGCGACGTGCGGCGGCCCTTGCTGCTGCTGGCGGGCGGCACCGGCATCGCGCCGTTCCTGTCGATGCTGCAGGTGATGGCGGCGTCCGGATTCCGCCAGCCGGTGCGCCTGGTGTTCGGCGTCACGAATGATGTCGACCTGGTCGCCATCGAGCAGTTGCAGGGCATCGCCGCGGCGCATCCCGGGTTCAGCTTCCGCACCTGCGTGGTCTCGGCCGACAGCGCGCATCCGCGCAAAGGCTACGTTACTCAGCATGTGGAGCCGGATTGGCTCAATGGCGACGACGTCGATATCTATCTGTGCGGACCGGTGCCGATGGTCGATGCGGTGCGGCGCTGGCTGGTCGACTGCACGATCGCGCCGGCCAATTTCTACTTCGAGAAGTTCTCGGCCAGTACCGACGCAACGGCGCAGGCGGCGGCATGAACGCGCGCCGATTTGAAGGCCAGGTGGTGATCGTCACCGGCGCGGCACAGGGCATAGGGCGGGGCGTGGCGCTGGCGCTGGCGCGCGAAGGCGCGCAGCTGGTGCTTGCGGACCGCGCCGCATTGGTGGAGGAGGTCGCGGCGGAAGTGCAGGCGCTGGGGGCCATGGCGGTGATCGCGCGCAGCGACCTGGAAACCTGGGCCGGCGCCGCGCAACTGAACGAGATCGCGGTGGCGGCGTATGGCCGGGTCGATGTGCTGGTCAATAACGTCGGCGGCACGATCTGGGTCCAGCCCTACCAGGAGTACACGCCGGAACAGGTGGAGGCCGAAATCCGCCGCTCGCTGTTCCCGACCATGTGGTGCTGCCGCGCGGTACTACCCCAGATGGTGGCGCGCAAGCAGGGCGTGATCGTCAACGTGTCGTCGGTCGCCACGCGCGGCATCTACCGGATTCCGTATTCGGCGGCCAAGGGAGGTGTCAACGCGATGACCGCCAGCCTGGCGATGGAGCATGCGCAGGACGGCATCCGGGTCAACGCGGTCGCCACCGGCGGCACCGAGGCGCCGCCGCGCCGCATACCGCGCAACGCCCAGCCGCTCAACGAGCAGGAGCAGCAGTGGTACCAGGGCATCATCGACCAGACTGTCGCCAGTAGCCTGATGCACCGCTACGGCAGCATCGATGAACAAGTCAACGCCATCCTGTTCCTGGCGTCGAGCGAATCGTCGTACATCACCGGCACGGTGCTTCCGGTTGGTGGCGGCGATCAGGGCTAAGCCAGGAGCGATACATGCCAGTCATACGTTTGCACGGCAACGAAGTCTCATTTCAGGTCGACGGCGAGGCGGGCCAGCCTTGCCTGATGTTTTCCAATTCGCTGGGCACCAACCTGCACATGTGGGACGCCCAGGCCGAATGCCTGCGCCGCGATTTCCGCATCATCCGCTACGACACGCGAGGCCATGGCGGTTCCGCCACCGTGCCGGGACCGGCCAGCCTGGCGCAACTGGGGCAGGACGTGCTGGCGCTGCTGGATGCGCTGGATGTCGAGCGCACCCATTTCTGCGGCCTGTCGATGGGTGGCGCGATTGCGCAGTGGCTGGGCATACATGCTCCGCAGCGGTTGAACAAGCTGGCGATCGCCAATTCCGCTCCGCGCATCGGCACGCCGCAGGGCTGGCAGGATCGTGCCGCGCAGGTCAGGGCGGCGGGAATGGCCGCAGTCGCCGACGGCGCGGCCGGACGCTGGTTCACGCCGGGCTTTATCCAGCGCGAACCGCAACGGGTGGCGCCGTTGGTCGCTGTCCTGCGCGGCGGTAGCGCGGAAGGCTATGCAAGCTGCTGCGATGCGCTGGCAGACGCTGACCTGCGCGGCCAGTTGCGCGCCATCGCGGCGCCGACGCTGCTGATAGCAGGCGCCCACGATCCAGTGACCACGGTGGCTGATGCCGCCGCCATGCTGGAGCAAATTCCGCGCGCCACCATGGTGACGCTGGAGGCGTCCCACATTTCGAACATCGAGGCTGAAGCGGGCTTCAACCTGGCGTTAAAGGAGTTCCTGCACCGCTGATTTGCGCCAGAAAGATACGTTAAAATGGTTGGACGAAGACCGATTAAATTATCTAGGAGTCCTGCATGAAACGTGTCACAGGCATAGGCGGTGTGTTCTTCAAATCTCCCGACCCCAAGGCGCTGGCCGAGTGGTACCGGGTCCATCTCGGCCTGGAAGTCTCGGCGTGGGGCGGCGTCGCGTTCCGCTGGTCCGGCCCGGATAACCCAAGCGGTACGGGCACCACGGCCTGGAATCCGTTCAAGGCCGACACCGACCACTTCGCTCCCAGCACCGCCAGTTTCATGATCAACTATCGGGTGGCCGACCTGCACGGCCTGTTGGCCGCCTTGCGTGCCGAAGGCTGCCGCGTTGAAGACAAGGTCGATGAATCGGAGTACGGCAAGTTCGGCTGGGTCATCGACCCCGATGGCAACAAGGTCGAATTGTGGGAGCCGCCGCCGGGCAAATGACCGTCAGCGGACGTGCGAGGGCGAGCAGCCGAAGCGTTCGCGGAAGCGCAACGAGAAGCGCGCATGCGCCTGATAGCCGCAGGCTTCGGCGACCAGCGGAATGCTCCAGCCTGTGGTTTGTAGCAGGCCCATGGCGTGGTGCATGCGCACCTCCAGCAGCAGGGTTTCAAAGCGCAGATGCTGGGCCGCCAGTCGACGCCTGAGCGTGGCCTCGCTCATCGCCAACTCGCGGCCGGCCTTGGCGGCGGTCCACTGCTGGCCGGGCGCATCGCTCAGCAGGCTGGTGAGCAGATCGCCGATGTTCTGGCTGGCGGGGCGGGCAAACACGATGCCGCGTTCCGCCAGGGCCAGCAGCAGCCCGACCAGCCGATGCATCATCACGCGCTCGCTGACGCCCGCAGCGTCCAGGCCACGGATGCAGTGGTCCAGGGTTTCCCGCAGATCGTCGTCGAAGGCCGTTTCGCGCCATGCGCTGATCGGCGCAGGGGGAAGCTCTTGCTGGTCATAGCGCTTGTAGAATTCGCGCAGCACTTCCGGCGCGATGGTGAGCAATAGCGAACGAAACCTTGGGTCCTCGCCACCCGGCAGCTTGACCAGGTCCGCGCAGACGTTCTGGGCCACCGCCATCAACCCGGACGGTGCTTCCAGCAATGCCTGCGTGTCGCCGGTGTCGAGGCTCAGGCTGCCGGATTTGACCAGCAAGACGGTCGCCTCCAGAAAACGGAAGCGACTGGCGCGCTGCGGTTGCCGCAGGCACGGCTGCGCCAGCATGCACAGGCCGCGCCGGGCGATCGGCATGCCGGAGGGCAGAGTCCATTGGCCGTGAGCCGTCATCAGCGCAGCTTGGGATTGAGCGTGTAGGTGCCGGTCAGGGTGGCTTCGGCCAGCACATGGCCGGCGATCGCGCTGCGGATGGCCTGGCCGTCCAGCGCCAGGTTTGCCGGCAGCGCCGCCACGTCGAGCGCGTACAGCGTGAAGACGTAGTGGTGCAGCAGGGTGTCGTTCCACGGTGGGCAAGGGCCGTCGTAGCCGTAGTAGTTGCCGCTCATCTGGGCGTCGCCGGCGAACCAGTTGGTGTAGTCGTTGATGCCGTGTTTCATGCCGCCCACCGCCTCGGGGCCGGCCTTGCCGCGCGGCGTGACGGCGTCGCTGTGGCTGCCGGCGGCGATGGCGCGCGTGGCGGCCGGGATGTCGACCAGCAGCCAGTGGAAGAAGTCGACGCGGGGCAGGCTGGCCGGTACTTCACGGCCGTCCTGGTTCACGTCGTCACCCCGGCTGGGCACGTCCGGATCATGGCAGATCAGCGCGAACGACTGCGTGCCGGCCGGTACGTCGTCCCAGGCCAGCTGCGGGTTACGATTGGTGGAAAGGCTGATGTGGGTGTCCGGGGCGATCACCGCGAAGGCGAATTCGCCGGGAATGGGCTGGTTGTTGGAAAAGCTGGTGCTGGTCAGTTTCATGGCTGGGGAAGCTCCCGTAAAAGTTGTAGGCAGTGATGAAATTATAGAGCTCAGCGTGTATTCGCGACTAACCAACCCAGTCAAATATTACGCTATTCCGATCAATATGATGGCTTTGGTGCTGATTGGCACCTTGAGTAGAGAAAACCCATGCGATTTAAACAAATTCTACTGGCAGGGCTGCTGGCCATGGCTGGCGCAGCGCAGGCCGGTGCGGATCTCCGCATGACGTCGGAGCTGGAAGAACTCGTTGGGCTATACCGGCACGGCGATTATCAGGCCGCGTTCAAGGGCTTGAGCAAGTATGCGCGCAAGGGCGAGGCCTACGCCCAGGGTCTGCTGGGCAAGATGTACGCGGACGGCCAGGGCACGCCGCAGAATGATGCCCTGGCGGTGGAGTGGTTAAGCCGTGCGGCCGCGCGCGGCGACGATTTGGCGCAGAACAGATTGGGCGACATGTACGCGGAGGGCCGCGGCCTGCCCCAGGATCTGGAGAAGGCGGTCGGCCTTTACCGTGAGGCGGCCGAGCAATACAATGCCGCCGCTTGCTACAGCCTGGGGCTGGCCTATGAAGAGGGGCGCGGGGTGGCGGTCGATCACGCGGCGGCGCTCAGGTACTTCCGCCTGGCCGCCAAGCTGGGCAATGCCGGCGCGCAGTACGAACTGGACAACCCGTCGACGGAACCGACGTCGTCTCCGAAACAATAGGCTGCGCACTGGTAAAAACAATACCGGTTGGACCCCGGACATGGCGCTGGGCATACCGCTGTTCGACGAAGCGCACGAGGCGCTGGCGGAACAGATCAAACTGCTGACGCACTGCAAGGACGAGGACTTCAGCGCCGGCCTGGTGCTGCCCTGGTTCCACGCCCACCTGGCCACGGCCGACACGGCGCTCGCCATCGCGCTGCAAATGAGCGGCCTCGATCTCGCCGAGGCGGCCAAGGTCGGCTAGTGCGGCGTCTACGGGTGACGCACGGCCCGGCGTCCGAGCAGCACGTGCAGCACGAACAGCACGGCGGCGGCCAGGCCCACCACCCAATGCACCGACGACCACACTGGCCGGTTGCTTTCGCCGGCCAGGTAGTACAGGCCGAAGCCGCTGGCGGTCAGCGCCAGCATGGCGGCGATCATGCTCCAGCCGGTGCGCAGATTGCGGGCGGCCTTGAGCGCGCGGCGAATATGCGCGTTCATCAGGCTGCCGAGGAAGAACAACATCACCATCGCGGCCGCGCCGTGCAGCTTCATCGACCACGGTTCGAGCGGGTTGATGGTTTCGCCGAACTGGCCGACGGGACGGAAGAAATAGCGCGCCAGCAGCCAGGCGGCGCCGCTCAGCAGCAGGGCGGCGAAGCTGGCGTAGATGCAGCGGCGGTGCCAGCGCTCGACGCGCAGGTTGACGTGGGGACGGGATCGGTGAGTATGCATCGCTCAGATTATAAACGCTGAGGCCTGCAATGCGGCCAGCGCAGGGTGTTGCGCATCGCCGCTGGCCAGCACCACCTTGGTCAGCGCATCGGCCACGGCGCAACGCGGCGCCCGCACCGAGACGCTGATGGCCATCAGCAGCGGCTCGCCGTTGCGGCCATCGACCAGCGCGCTGATTTGGCGGCCGCCGTGCCGGCGCGTCGAGAAGTAGGTGGCCGATGTGGCCAGCGCTTCGTCGCGCAGCGACAGTTGCGCACCGGCGCGCCCCGGCGCCAGCGGGTCGCGCACGACAACCGGCCAATCCAACGGACCGAAGCCGCGCAGGTCGCCGCCGGCGTTGACGCAGCCGCTCTCGGCGCCGGCGCGCCGCAAGGCCGCCACCGCCAGATCGACCGCGTAACCCTTGGCGATGCCGCCCACATCCACCCAGCCATGCGCCAGCTTGCGCACCAGCGGCTCCTGTTCGCAGCGGTAGACGGCCAGCGCCGGTTGATACGTCGGCATCTCTGCGTCGTCGGGGCGCGGCAGGCATAGCCAGTCCACCAGCCGCGGCGCGCAGGCGATGTTGAACAGGCCTTGCGACAGTTCGGCCATCTGCGCCGCCAATTGCAGCACCTGCCAGGTGTGCGGATGCAGCTCCAGCAGTTCGCCCGGCGCGGCGCGGTTCATGCGCGAGACATCGCTGGCGGCGTCATGAAAACTCATCAGCCGGTGCACCAGCGCGACCTCGGCGAACGCCTGCGTGATCGCCTGTGACCGCGCCGGCTGATCGCTGTCGGCAGTGATTTCGACCAGGGTGCCCAACCAGGGCTGGGCGCGCCGTATCATTTTTTCAGCGCCACCTGGGCGACGGCGGCAATGCGCCGCACGCCGTCGGTCAGGTGGGTGCAGGACAGGGTGGCGCCGCTGATGTTGGCGATGCCGTCGCCCACCGCCAAGCCGCCCGTTTGCGCGGACTTGCCGGCGAACTGGCGGCGCCAGGCCGGCAGGCGGATTTCGCCGCCGTGGCTTTCGCGGTAGGTCAGGATCTCGACCTGGCGCACGGTGGCGTCGGGATTGAGGCCGACCGCGTACGAGATCAGCTCGAACTTGCCGATCACGTCGTCGAGCACCATGTAGCCCAGCAGCTTGTCGCCGCTGTAGGCGCCGACCACGCGCCAGTTGACCGAGCGCGCCGCCAGCCCCGCCAGTTTTTCCACCTGCTGCATCTGCGGCAGCGACAGCGCAACGTCCTGTTCGCGGAACGCGCTCGCCTCCGGGAACATCAGCTTCTGCGCCTGTTCCGCGTTCAGGTACTGCGCCGCGAAGGCCGGCGCGCCGGCGGCGCATGCCGCCAGAGGTATCCAGAGTCGGTAGCGCATATCAGTACGCGAAGCCCATGCCCAGGTTCAGGCGGTCGCGCGACTTGTCCTCCTTGAACCACTGGTAATCGGCCTTCAGCACCACGCCTTCGCCGACCTTCAGGTTGGCGCCGACGGTGGTGACCTTTTCATCCGGCGACGCGGCTACGCCCAAGCCCTGCGGCACGGCGGCATAGCTCTTGGCGGTGTTGAACTGCTCGTAGCGCGCGAAAGGACTGAGCGTGTAGTCGCCCGCTTGCAGCAGGCGGTAGGCTGCCTGGGTGTACCAGCCGGCGAAGCTCTTCGGTACCGGCGTCGGATTGCCGACCAGGGTCTCGTTGAGCGCTTCGGTATTGCTGATCTGGCCCCGCGCGTACAACGCCGACAGGTCCCAGCTGCCCGGCGTGTAGCGGGTGTGCAGGTCGACCATCGTGATGCGGGCGTCGTTGGCGGTGAAGCCGTCGGCCTTGTGGCCGGCCTTGCCGGTGAAGATGGAGCCGCCCACCAGCAGGCCCGGTACGCCGCGCCAGTTCAGCGCCGCGTGCACGCTCAGGTCGCGCGACTTGGCCTGCTGGCCTTCCTGGTGGATGGAGCCGAGCGGCGATTCGCGGCCGTCGCTGCCGGCGGCGTCCCATTTGCCCAGGTCGAAGCCGGTGGTGATGCCGGTGTCCCAGGTCAGGCCGTTGGCGGTGTCGCCGGACAGGCTCACGCCCACTTCGCGCCAGGTCGACGGGATGATCGCCGTCTCGACGAAGTTGCGCTCGACGCCGTAGTAGGCGGTCGGCTCGTGGTTGGTGTTCAGCAGGCCCATGGGAATCAGGTACAGGCCGACCTTGCTGCGCAAGCCGTTGCCGAATTCGCGCTCGACGTACAGCTGTTCGACTTCGCTCTCGCCCTTGTCGCTGGCGGAAACGACGGCGTGTTCCCATTCGAATTCGGCGACCATCTTGGTCTTCGGGTCGAAGCGGTGCTCGATGCCGATCACGGCGCGGCGCACGTCGGCCTGCGCGCCGCTGGCGTTCTTGCTCGGACGGTTGTAGTTGATTTCGCCGTAGGCGCCGAAGACGGTGGCCGGCGCCGACGGTACTTCCACCGCGGCCAGGGAGACCGGCGCGCTCACCCGCGCGGCGGCCGGTGGCGGCGCCGAGGCCAGCGCCTGCTGGCGTTGTTCCACCGCTTCGGTTTTTTTGACGCTGGCTTTCAGCTCGGCCTTCAGCTGTTCCAGTTCGGCGGCCATCTTGTCGATGCGGGCCAGCAGTTCGGCCTCGCCTGCGGTGGCGGCGAAAGGCGCGCTGAGGAAAGCGGCGGCGAGGGCGGTGGCGATCAGGTGCTTGTTCATGTTCAGGTCTCTGCGATTAAGGGTTGGATTTGTAGCCGTCGGTCAGCGTGCCGAGGAATGTGACGACATCGTCGATCTCGCCGGGCGACAGCGCCGGCGCCATGCCGGGCTGGCGGTTGTAGGGCACTTCGGTGGTGTTGACGTTCTTGCGGTATTGCGGCGGCAGGTCGTTAAACTTCTGCACCACGCCGTCGGCGCCGGTCGGGTACCACTCTTCCGGATTGGTGTCGCGCCGCACGTAGAAGGCCACGACGTCCTTCAGGTTGTCGAAGGCGCCGTTGTGGAAGAAGGTCTGGCGGGTGGCGACGTTGCGCAGCGTTGGCACCTTGAAGGCGCCACACAAGTCGGCGCGCGCGGCCAGGTCGGTGCGGTCAGGGCCGCACAGGCCAAGGTCGAAGTAGGTGGGATCGGCGGTCGCCGCCAGCTTCTTGTTGCGCGGCACGCCGAGATTGTCGAACGTGAAGTCGGTGAACAGCGGCGCTGCACCGTCGGCCCCGCGCGCACTGGTGTGGCAGCCGATGCAATTGCCTTTGGCCGGATCGTTGAACAGCGCCAGGCCGCGCAGCTCCGGGTCGGACAGCTTCACTTTACCGGCCAGGAATTGGTCGTACTTGGAATCGAAGGGGTGGAAGGCCTCGTCTTCCAACTGGAATTTTTGCAGCGCGAAGGTCATGCGGCCAAAGGCCTGTTCGGCGTTGTCCAGGATCGCGGCGCCGAATTGGGCGCGGAACTGTTCGACGTACGGGGCCTTCTTCAGTCTATCGATCACCTCCTGCTTGCTGGCGTTGGCCATTTCGTGCGGCGCCAGGAAGGGGCGCTCGGCCTGTTCCGCCAGGCTTTGTGCGCGGCCGTCGCGGTCGATGCCGCCGGTTGGCGTGCCGTCCTTGGCGAAGAAGAAGGCCGGGTTCTGGTTCAGGTAGCGCAGCGACGGCGCGGCGCGGAAGCCCTGCACGTCGCCGTTGGCGCCACCCAGCTGGGCGGACAGGTTGTTGGTCGGGCCGTGGGCGTTGTCCGGGCTGTGGCAGGTGGCGCACGATTGCTTGCCGGAGGCCGACAGCGACTGGTCCTTGAAAATCAGTTCGCCCAGCCGGGCGGCCTGGCTCAGGTCTGCCTTAACGACGGGCGGCGTCGGCGACGGCGCGGCGGTGCCGCCGCCACCGCCGCTGCACGCGGCCAGGCTGGCCAGCAGCAGTGCGGCGGGGAGGCGGGCGACGCGGGAATAGTGTGTAAGCATGCGTTTTTGGTAAATGGGAATGACAACAATTCGCATTATCCACGATACCTTGGTTTTATGCCAATCCGGCAATCCAGCTGTGGTTTATTTTTCCTGCCGGATAATGAATGAGTATTAATCTCATTCATGTTGACGGTTTAATTCTGCGTTAATTTACGCTCTGCTAGAATCGCCGCCGTGCGCTATTTGGCCTGTACATGGGCAACGATGTATCAATGCGATTCATGATGCTGTCATAATTTGTTCTTAGACTTTCCGGTTTTCACACCCCCGCAAACTGGAAAGTCATATGAAGAATCCGAAGCAGCACTTGATCTTGTCGACGATGTCGGCCCACGTTCTGGCCGCGTTGACCCTGATGTCCGGCGGCGTGCAGGCGCAAACCGCCGCGCCGACCATCGAGGATGTGCCGGTATCGAATACCGCGCTGGATTCGGAAGCGATTAAAAGCCGCGTGGTGATCACCGGCTCCAACGCCGCCAACCGCGCGCCGGTGCAGGCCTCGTTGAAGGCGACGCAGCCGCAGTCCATCATCACCGCGACCTTCATCGAGCAGGCGGTCACGCCGCTGGCGGACTTCAACGCGGTGGCGCGCATCGCGCCGAGCGTCGGTTCCGGCCTGTCGTCCAACGGCCCAGGGCTGGGCGAATCGAAGGTCACGCTGCGCGGCTTCCAGGACGGCGAGTACAACGTCACCTACGACGGCATTCCCTTCGGCGACACCAACAATCCCACCCACCACTCGACCTCCTACTTCCCGGCCCGCATCATCGGCGGCATGGTGATCGAGCGCGGACCGGGCAACGCCAGCAACCTGGGACAAGCCACCTTCGGCGGTTCGATCAACCTGTTCTCCAAAGAGCTGGCGACCGAATTCCGCTTTTCGCCTTATGCCACCTACGGTTCCTGGAACACCAAGATCCTCGGCGCGGAGATCGACTCCGGCCAGCTGGAGCAGTTCGGTGACGCACGCATGATGTTCAACGCCTCGCGCCTGACCAGCGACGGCTACCAGACCTACAGCGGCGTCAAGGAAGACAACTACCAGTTCAAGTTGCAGAAGCCGCTGGGCAAGGACACCATGCTGACGGTGTTCTCGACCTATAACAAGATCCACAGCTATGTGCCGGACAAGGCCGGCGTCACGCTGGCCCAGGTCGCGCTGTTCGGTAAAAACTACTCGCTCAACAACGACAAGACCAGCCAGAACTACTACGGCTACAACTACAACGACAAGCGCACCGACTTCGAATACATCCGGTTGCAATCGAACCTGGACGGCGGTTGGGTGATCGACAACACGCTCTACACCTACGCCTACGACAACAACACCTTCTCCGGCCAGGACGCCAGCGGCGCCACCGCCAACGGCACCAAGGCCGGCGCGGCCGGCAACAAGAACGTCCCCGGCTACAACAAGCTCAATTCCTATCGCGTCAACGGCGACATCTTCAAACTGACCAAGCAGCTGCCAGCGGGCCTGCTGCGCGCCGGCGTCTGGCTGGAGAGCTCGGACACCGAACGCCACACCTTCGATCTGGACTGGACGCTGAACGCACCGAACCCGAAGGAAGCGACCGCGCCGAAAGACGTTTCGTACAACCAGAACTCGTCGTGGAAGCAGTACCAGCCTTTCGTTGAATTCGAATGGGCGGTGGCGCCGCAATGGACCGTGACGCCGGGCCTCAAGTACGTCAACTTCAAGCGCTCGCTGGATGCGGTGGTCAACCAGGGCACGCGCATCCCGACCAAGGCCGACCAGACCTACAACACCACCTTGCCGTTCCTGACCGCGAACTACGCCGTCAACAAGGAGTGGTCGGCTTACGGCCAGGTGGCGCGCGGCTTCCTGGTGCCCGACCTGTCCATGTTCTACGTGAATAACCCGAACCTGAGCACGCCCAAGCCGCAGACCTCCACCAACTACCAGCTGGGCACCGTGCACCAGTCGGGCAACCTGACCTTCGATGCGGACATCTACTACATCGATTTCAACAACAAGATCGCCTCGACCGGCACCGGCAATGACCTGGTCTACTACAACCAGGGCGGTGTGGTCTACAAAGGTATCGAAGGCGCGGCGACCTACTATGTCGGCAGCGGTTTCTCGCTGCATGCCAACGGTTCGGTCAACAAGGCCGAAGCCAAGGACACCGGCCTGCAGATCGCCAAGGTGCCGAAATCGACCGCCGCACTGGGCCTGCTGTACAAGGACCACGGCCTGTATGGCTCGCTGATCGCCAAGACCAACGGCAGCCAGTACGCCAAGGACGGCGAACCTGCCGCCTACCAGATCGGCGCCTACACGGTGACCGACTTCACGGCCGGCTACCGCTGGCGCGTGGGCGGCGTCGTCAAGATGCTCAAGGTGCAGGTCGGCGTGAACAACGTCTTCAATAAGCAGGACGCGATGTCGATCAGCGCGAACAGCAAGGGCGCGGCGTTCGACCAGTACACCTTTGTGCCTGAGCGTAGCTGGACCGTGTCGCTCAATGCCGACTTCTAAGATGGCTGGCATGCGCATATCCACGATGCTGTGTTGCGCGGCGCTGGTGCTGGTGTTGGGCCAAGGCGCCGCGACGGCGGCGGCCGACCCGGTGGTGATGTCGTTCGCCACCGTGGGCGACTCGCGCGCCGATCCGGCCAGCGCCGCGACGGCGCAGGACAAGGTCTACCTGCAAAATACCCGCGCCTTGTCGCGCATCCTGCGCGAGATCCAGGCGGCCAAGCCGAAGGCCTTGTTCTTCAACGGCGACATGATCATGGGTTACACCGCCGACAAGAGCGCGATCGCCCGCCAGTACGCTTACTGGCGCGGCATGACGGCGGGCTTGATGGAAAGCGGCACCTACGTGGTGCCGGTGACCGGCAACCATGAAATGCAGTTCAAGGACAAGGACGCAGCCGGCAAGACCACCAAGATCGCGCGTCTTGAAAATGAAGAGCTGTGGCGCGAAAGCATGGGCGACCTGATACTGGATACGGCCCGCTGGAAGGCCGTCACCGGCATCGAGGCCGGTGCCTTCGAGGCCGGCAACGCGCCGCCGGCGGGTGGGCCGGATGGCAACCAGACCAGCCAGTCGCAGTTGACGTTCTCCTTCGATGCCGGCGGCAGCCACTTCGCCGTGATCGACACCGACCCGGTAGGCAACGACGGCCACGGCCCGGCGCACTGGCTGGCGGAGGACTTCCGCCAGGCCAAGGCGCGCGGCGCCAGGCGCTTCTTCGTGTTCGGCCACAAGCCGGCCTACACCTACTACTTCAAGGACGGCGTGGAGGCGGACGGCATGGACATCTATCCGGACAACGCCAAGGCCTTCTGGCAGGTGATGGAACAATACGGCGGCGCCTACTTCTGCGGCCACCAGCACATCTTCAACGCGCAGCAGCCGGCGCGCGCCGACGGCGGCAAGGCGTGGCAGGTGATGGTGGGTTCCGGCGGCTCGCCGTTCAGCGCCAAGGCCGGGGACAGCCGCAATCCGCAGGACCGGGCCTACGCCTGGGCGTTGGTCAAGGTGCATGCCAGCGGCAAGGTGGGTATCGAGGTGTACGGCTTCGACGAACACTACGGCAAAACCAAACGGCTGAAAACCATCCAGTTCTGAGCCGGGCCACCGCGTCGCCGGCAATTGGTGACGAGGCGGTAAGCTCGCGCTACAATGGGCCGATGCTACGTGTGCCGACCAGGGTTGTTGTACTCAGTGCGATGTTGTCCTTGCTGTCAACGGCCGGGGGTGTCGGTGCGTCCGAAATCCGTACAGCAGCCCAGCAGGGCACCGAGCCAAAATTCCAGAACGCCGGCGCGGCGGGCGGTCGGGTGGTCGGCATTTGCATCGACATCATGCGCGCCGTCGAGAGGTTGGATCCCGGCCTGAAATTCGTCGGGGACCAGTTCTGGCAGCCCTTGCCCCGTATTTACTCCAGTTTGGACCGTGGCGTGCAGGATGCTTCCTGCGGTCTTTCGCATTCGGCTGAACGGGACAAGAAATATTTGTTTATCGGTCCGCCGTTGTTCTCGATCCGCTACTACCTGATCGCGCGCAGCGACGACGCGGCGGTGGTCGCCAACTGGGACGACCTGCGCAAACTGGCCCCGGACAATGTGGTGCTGGCCAATCGCGGCTTCGCCGCCGTGATGGTGCTGGAGTCTGCGGGCGTCGACAAAATCGATGCCGGTGCCGCCGATCCTAAACTTAACCTGCAAAAGCTGCTGGCCCACCGGGGCCGCTTCTTCCTCCATCGGACGCCAGGTTTGCAGGCGGTGCTCGACCGCTCAGGCCTGGCCGCCAAATTCAAGATCCTGCCGACCGTCATGGCTGTCAGCCCTTTGTATTTCGTCGTCGGCAGGCAGGTCGATCCGGCGGTGGTCGAGCGCCTGCGTACAGCCTTGCAGACGCTGGAGAAAAGCGGAGAGCTCGAACGTATCGCTAAGTCGTGGGAGTAGCCGGCGATAATTTGCCGATCAACGCCAGCAGCGCGTCGACATCGACCGGCTTGACGAAGTAGTGGTCGAAGCCGGACTCGCTGGCCAGGTCGCGGTCTTCGCGGCTGCCGTAGCCGGTCACCGCCACCAGCGTGGCGTTGGCCGTTTGCGGCAGTTCGCGCAGGCCGCGCGCCAGCTCGTTGCCACTGAGGTCGGGCAGGCCGATATCGAGCAGGCAGAGTTCCGGCGACGTGCGCTGGGCGATCTCCAGCGCTTCCAGCGCGGTATGCGCGACCAGCACCTCGTGGCCGGAGGCGTCGAGCAGTAGTTGCAGCGTCTGCGCGGCGTCGATGTTGTCGTCCACCACCAGCACGCGCAGCTTGGCGCCGGCGGCGGCAGGCCCGGCCATCGCCGGTGCATGCTGGCCCGGCCCACCCGGCAACGTGATGGTGAAGGTGCTGCCTTGCTGCTCGCCCGGACTGTCGGCGGAGACGCTGCCGCCATGCAGCTCCACCAGTGATTTGACCAGCGCCAGTCCCAGTCCCAGCCCGCCTTGCGAGCGGTCGGGATTGCGGTCGGCCTGCGCGAACAACTCGAACACGCGGGCGCGCAGCTCCGGCGCCATGCCGATGCCGGAATCGCCGACCACCAGCCGCACCACGCCGTCTCCGCCCTGTACCGCCAATGTGATGTCGCCGTCGACCGCGGTGTATTTTGCCGCGTTGTTGAGCACATTGACCAGCACCTGCACCAGCCGTTTGTGGTCGCCGCTGACTTGCTGCGGCAGCTCCGGCAGCGACAGTTTGAACTGCTGATGCTTGCTCTTGAATAGCGGCTCCGCCTGCTCGACGGCGTCGGCCACCACGTCGGCCACGTTGAGCGGCACACGCGTCACCGTCACCAGCCCGCGGGTCACGCGCGACACGTCGAGCAGGTCGTCGACCAGGCGCGTCATGTGGTGCACCTGGCGCACGATGATGCTGGCCGTGCGCTCGACCGCCGCAGCGGTGGCGTGGCCGCTTTGCAGCAGCTGCGCGCCGGCGCTGATCGGCGCCAGCGGGTTGCGCAACTCGTGCGCCAGCATCGCCAGGAATTCGTCCTTGCGCTGGTCGGCCAGGCGCAGCTGGCTTTCCGCCTTCATGTGTTGTAGTTCCTTGGCCTGCAAGGCTTCGGCCATCGCGTCCAGCGCGCGCGCCAGTTCGCTGATTTCCTCGTTGCCGTAGACGATGCCGCTGCGCGCGCCCAGCGTGCCGGAGGCGATGCTGTTGGCGGTGGTGGCCAGGCGCTTGACCCGGCGCAGCACCAGCACGTCGCCGACAAACCAGGCCGCCAGCAGCGCCAGCGCCAGCGTGACGGCCAGCGCCGACATGTCCAGCAGCTGGTCGTGGCGGGCGGCGGCGGTGATGTCGTCGGCCGGAATGCCGATGGTGACGGTGTAGTCGGACAAGCCGTTGTTGCCGACGCGGGCAAAGCGGTGCAGGCGTTCGACGCCGTCCGGTCCGGTCAGCAGCACCGGCTTGCCCGGTTCGCCGGCCATGGCGGCCCGCATTTCCGGCCATATCATCTGGCCGAACCATGGCTCCGGGTTGGGCTTGCGTGAAATGATCTTGCCTTCCGAGTCGGACGTCAGCAGCAGCGATCCGGGCGGCAGCTTGATGTCGGCCACGAAGCGATCCAGCTTGGTCAGGTCCAGCGCGGCGAACACCACGGCCCTGACCTGGTCGCCGTCGCCGAACAGCGGGTAGGTGAGGTTGACGGTGTGCTTCTGGATCACGCGGCCGAACACGTAGCCGCCGGCCACGAAGCGGCGCAGGTGCACGCTGCGGCGGAAGTGCGAGCGGTCGGCCAGGTTGACCGGCGTGGCCGAGGGGATGGCGCTGCAGGTGACGTCGCCGTTCAGCTGGATCAGGCCCAGGTTGGCATAGTCGGGATTCTGCTGCCGGATATTGGCCAGCAGGCGGCTGCAATGGGCCTGGTCGCCCATCAGGTCGGGAATGCTGGCCAGGTCGCGCAGGATCTGGCGCGCGCCCTCGATCGATTGCGCTTCGTTGGCGGCGGCCAGGTTGGTCAGGCGTTGCAGGTTCTCTTCGGCCACCTGCACCGCGTGCTGGCGTTCGCGCAAGCCGCTGACCAGCGTCATCACCGCGATGGGGGCGATCGCCAGCGCCACCAGCAGGATCAGGCGGCTGCGCAAGCTATTGAGTTGGAAGAGAAGAAAGGCCATGCTGGGTGCTTAACGGGCCCGATAACGTGCGTTGCCGTAGCGGATGATCGCTTGCACGCCGCGCCGCAGCGTGGCGATGTCGTCCGAAATATAACCGATGCGGATAAAGCCGGGCGCACCCAAGGCTTCGCCAGGCATCAGCGCCACCGAGTATTCGTTCAACAGCTCCTCGGCGAAGCGCCGGGTGTCCATGGTCAGCGCCGAGACGTCGCCCCACAGATAGGGGCCGGAGGCCGGGCAGCGCATGGTCATCCAGGGCAAGCCATGCACCATGTCCAGCACCAGGTCGCGGCGCTGGCGGTATTCATGCAGCATCGCCGTCGGTTCGCCCGATTCGAAGGCGGAAGCCAGCGCCAGCTGGATCAGCATGGGCGCGGCGGCGGTGATCGGGCCTTGCAGCGTCTCCATGGCGGTGACGATGTGGGGCGGCGCCACCGCGAAGCCGGCGCGCCAGCCCATCATCGCATAGCTTTGCGAGGCGGAATAGATGCTGACGATGCCGATCTGCTGCCAGTCCGGCCGCGCGGCCAGGCTGGTATGGACGCCTTCGAAGATCAGCTTTTCGTAGCTTTCGTCGACGACGGCGCGGGTGCCGGTGCGTTTGAGCCAGCCGGCGATGCGTTCGATGTCGTCGGCCCGCAGCACGCCGCCGGTGGGGTTGTGCGGATTGTTGAGGATCAGGATCTTGGCCGGCGGCAGGCTGTCGAGGAATTCGGTGCTGACGGTGGCCGGCAAATCGACCAGCAGCGGCTCCAGTCCCAGCAGCTTGCAGGTGGTGACGTAGGCCGGCCAGTGCGGCTTGAAGATGATGACGGCGTCGCCGGGATCGGCCATCACGTACAGCGCCTGGTACAAGGCCTGCTTGGCGCCGTTGGTGACGATGATTTCGCTGGCGCTGGCGGCGATGCCGTTCTCGCTGGAGACCTTGGCGGCCAGGCGGGCGCGGATGGCGGCGTCGCCACCGACCGTGGTGTAGGGCAGGGAGGGTTGTTTCAGACCGTCGCGCACCGCTTGCAGCACGCTTTCCGGCGCCTGGAAATGCGAAATCGCAATGGAGAAGTCAATCACGTCCTCGCCGCGCGCCTTCATGGCGTCGACCCGGCCGTGCATTGCGGTGGTCGCCAGCGGCTTGGAGCGGGCGATGCGTTGTGATGTTTCCATGCAAAGTGTCTCTATGGCAAATGTTTCGATTTGTTATTCTACTTCAGATAGAGAAGTCAGTACGCACGACTGCACACATATTTGCCTGGTGGTATCCTTGTCCAATTCACCAGTGAGGATGGCTCAATAATCTTATGCGATCAACAATAAAAATAGCTGGCCAGGCGCTTGCGCTGGCCGTCGTTGCCAGCGGCGCGCAGGCGGAACAGATCATCAGGATCGGCCACGTGGCGGCGACTTCGGGGCCGATCGCCCATTTGGGCAAGGACAATGAGAACGGCGCGCGCATGGCGGTCGACGAGCTCAACGCCAGGGGCGTGCTCATCGGCGGGAAGCAGTACAAGATCGTGTTGCAGCCGGAAGACGATGCCGCCGATCCCAAGCAGGGCACCACCGCCGCGCAGAAACTGGTGGACGCCAGGGTCAACGGCGTGATCGGCCACGAGACGTCGGGCACGACGATCCCGGCTTCGCGGATCTATCACGACGCCGGCATTCCGCAGATCTCGCCGTCGGCCACCAATCCGCAGTACACGCGCCAGCATTACGAGACCGCGTTCCGCAACATCGCCAACGACGAGCAGCTGGGTGCCGCGTTGGCCCGCTACGCGATGCGGAATGTGAAGGCCAAGCGCATCGCCGTGATCGACGACCGCACCGCCTATGGCAAGGGACTGGTCGATGAATTCGTCAAGAACGTCAAGCGTTCTGGCGGCGCGTCGGGCACGACCGTAGTGTCGACCCAGTTCACCACCGACAAATCGACCGACTTCAGCGCCATCCTCACGGCCATCAAGGCGACCAGGCCGGATATGGTGTTCTTCGGCGGCATGGACGCGGTGGCCGGGCCGATGCTGCGCCAGATGAAGGCGCTGGCGATTCCGCTCAAGTTCATGGGCGGCGATGGCATGTGTTCGGATTCGGTGCCGCGCCTGGCGGGGGACGCCATGAGCGACGGCCAGGTGATCTGCGCCGAGGCGGGCGGGGTCGAGCCGTCGCAGGAAAAGGGCATGGCCGATTTCCGCGCCGCCTACAAGAAAAAATTCGGCATCGACGTCGAGACCTACGCGCCATACGCCTACGATGCGCTGATGACGATGGTCGAAGCGATGCAGAAAGCCGGTTCGCCGGAGCCGGCCAAGTATTTGCCGGCGCTGGCTGGCATCACCCACAAAGGCGTGACCGGCAACATCACCTTCGACGCGCGCGGCGACGTGAAAGATGGCGTGCTGACGATCTACACCTTCCGCAACGCCAAGCGCGAAAAAGTGGCGGTGATGAAATAACAACCCCCGTGGTTTTAGCCTTCCGACGGGCCGCCGCGGCCGGGGCCGCCCGGCGGCGGGCTGAAGCGTGGCTCGTTGTGCGTGTCGGCCGCCGTGGCGGCGCCGCCCAGGCGGTAGGACAGGCCCAGGTAGAACACCCGGCCGTCGAAGCGGCGGGTGCTGGTCTCGCGCAGCATGGCGCTGTTGATCACGGTCTCCATCTTGTTGGTACTGAACAGGTCGGTGACCGTGCCTACCAGGCTCAGACGTGGTGTCACGGCCTGGCGCACGCTCAGGTTGAAGGTGTTGTTCGGCGAGCGGTAACCCTGGCCGGACAGCGTCTTGCCCTGCATTTGCAAGGCCATCTGCACTTGCGTGGCGGCGCTGTACGCATAGTTCAGGCGCACGCGGCCGCTCAGCGAGTTGGCCGTGCGGGTGACCAGGGCGCCGCTGTCGTCCTGCGTGGTCTGCTGGCTGCGCGCCAGGTTGCCGCTGGAGTTCAGCGTCAGCGACGGCGTCAGCTTGCCGCTGACGGTGAATTCCAATCCGCTCGCATGACTGCCTTCGCCGTTCTGGCGCGTGGTCAGCAGCACGTTGTTGGCGATGAAGGTGCGGTAGTCGACGATGGCGTCGGTGTCCTTGCGGTAGTAGCCGCGCAGATTGGTTTCCAGCGCGCCGACCTTGGTTTCGTAGCCCACTTCGAACGAGTCGGTCTTGGTCGGCTTGAGCATCGGATTGCCGGACGAGACGTTGAACTCGTCGCGATACACCACGTAGGGATTGAGGTCGTTGGCGTTCGGGCGGCGGATGCGGCGCGCGTAGGCCAAGCGCATGTTGGCCGTCTCGCTCGCCTTGTAGGTGGCGAACAGGCTAGGGATCAAATTGGTGTAGTTGTTCTTCGCCTCGACGCCGCTGGTGATCTGGTGGATGTCCATGCCGGTGTGCTCGGTGCGCAGGCCGCCCAGCACGCCCCAAGTATCGTTCAGCTTGAGCTGGTAGGAGCCGTACAGCGCGACCACCGTCTCTTCCAGCTCATAGCGGTTGCTGCGCGCCGGGTTGACCACGGCGACCGAGCTCAACGGATCGATGTCGGTGTACAGCGTGTCGAAGTTGTTCTTGTTGGTGGCGACCTTGTAGCCCGCCTTGAGGCTGCCGCCGGCCAGCGGCCGCTCGTAGTCGCCGGTGAAGTCGACGATGTGGCTGCTGTTGTCGTTGCGCTGGTGGGCGCGGCTGTCCGGCAGGATGCCGCCGGCGTAGTCGTTGGCGTAGGCGCTGTTGCTGTCGTTCTCGGAGGCCGACACGCGCAGGTCGATCTTCAGCGTCTCGTTCGGCAACTGGCCTTTGTGGTCGTAGCGCCCGCCCCAGCTGAAGTTCTTGGCGTCGCCGTCGCGCGCGGTGGTGCGCACGTAGTCGGTGGCGGGGAAGCCGGCGGTGGCGCCGTTGACGTAGTGGTCGACGCCGCGCTGGTCGTTGCCGCGGCCCATGTAGGTGGCGCTCGCGGTCAGCGTGTCGCTCTGGTC
The DNA here is from genome assembly GCF_059418605.1 of Duganella sp. GW821-FHT07G03. Taxonomy (NCBI): domain Bacteria; kingdom Pseudomonadati; phylum Pseudomonadota; class Betaproteobacteria; order Burkholderiales; family Oxalobacteraceae; genus Duganella; species Duganella sp. GW821-FHT07G03. The sequence goes on along the minus strand of NZ_JBWKQE010000009.1, from coordinate 81,811 downwards.
CAGGTTGTAGCTGACGGTGCCGTTCGCGCCGCCCATGTCGTTCAGGCCGGCGCCGGACGAGCTCTGGCTGCTGTGCACGAAGGCGCCGGTCGCCGGATCGAGCCGGTCGCGACTGACCACGGCGGTGGAATTGCGGCCGTCATGCCGCACGTTGACGCCGCCCTGGAAGCCCCACGGCCCCTCGTTGTAGCTGCCCGACGCGGCGCTGTTGTAGCGCCCGGCATAACCGGCGTTGGCGTTGAGGTTGGCAAAGCCGCCCGGCTTGCGGTTGCGGCGCATTACCAGGTTGAGGATGGGGCCGCCGCCGGCCTCGTTGCCGAACTGCGCGCCGGGATTGTTGATCACTTCGACCGATTCGATATCGTCGGCGTTCATCGCCTGCAGCGTCGGGCCGCGGTTGTCGCCCTGCAGCATGGCGGACGGCTTGCCGTCGACCAGGATCTGCACATTGCTGCTGCCGCGCAGCGTGACCGTGCCGTCCGGATCGACCGCCACCGACGGCACGTTGTTCAACGCGTCGGCGGCGGTGCCGTTGGTGCTGCTGATGTCGGACTTGACGTCGTACACCTGGCGGTCGATGCGGTTGGTCGGCCGTTCGCCGGCCACCGTCACCGACGGCAGCACCGGCGCCGGTTCCCTGGGCTTGGCCGTGGTGGTCGGCTTGGCGTCCGGTTTGTCGGCGGCAGGCTGGGTTTGGGCGAGGGCGGTCAGCGGCGCGGCGAGGCAGGCGGTCAGGAATATCTTGTGCATGGTGGGGCGGCCCGATGCATCGGCGCCATCTTGTTCGTCGTTGAAAGGCTGCCATTTTACAGTCGGCATAAGTAAGAATGATTGCTATTTACAATACTTTACTTAACATGTTGGACGCGGGCTAAAATAGCGGCCATCACATAGGAGGATCACATGGCACGCGGCACCGCACATATCGGCAAGGACAGTTATCAAACCACCCTCGAGGTCAGCGGCCACGCGCTGGTCGGCGATGAGCCTGAGCGCAACGGCGGGCGCGACAGCGGTCCGGCGCCCTACGATTTCGTGCTGGCGGGCCTGGGCGCGTGCACCGCCATCACGCTGCGCATGTACGCCGACCGCAAGCAATGGCCGCTGGACGCGCTCGATGTCGGCCTGCACCTGAGCCACGGCGACGATGGCGCCATGATGGTCAAGCGCACGCTGTCGTTCACCGGCGCGCTGGACGCCGAACAAAAAAACCGCATGGCCGAAATCGCCGAGAAGACGCCGGTGACGTTGACGTTGAAGGCCGGGATGGTGATAAACACGACTGTCAGCTGAACATCTGAGCGGAAAGATTCCCCAAATAATCCGGCCACCGCGCCGGATTTTTTTTGCCGACGCGGGAACTGATGAGTATTGAATCGATCTAATCAAGGCAAGTTGAGCCGTACCAATGAGGTTTCCGATTCCACCTTCTCATCATGAGGATAGACATGGACTTGATTAAACGCTGGGCGGGGCTGCTTGCAGTCGCCGCTGGTTGTACCGTCTCCGCTTCCGCTGCGCCCTTGCTCAGCGAAAGCTTCAACGACATCACGACCTTGCCCGCCAACGGCTGGGTGTTGGTGAACAACAGTTCTCCGCCCGGCAGCACTTCCTGGTTCCAGGGCGATCCCGCAATCTTCGCGGCGGCCGCCGGTCCGGCCAATGCCTATGTCGCGGCCAACCTCAACAACGCCGGCTTCGGCGGCGCGATCAACAACTGGCTGCTGACGCCGGAGCTGGCCTTGTTCAACGGCGAGTCGCTGAACTTCGCTTTGCGCTTGCTGGGAGAAGGCTTCCTGGACACGGTCCAGGTGTACCTGAGCACGGGCGGCGCCAGCACCAACCTGGGCGGCTTCAATCTGCTGGGCAGCTTCGACTCTGCCTCCGATACCGGCTGGGTCGACCACGCCATCACGGTCGCTGGCTTGACGGCGCCTGCCAGCGGCAGGTTCGCCTTCCGTTACGTGGTCGATGACACCAGCATCCACGGCGACTACATCGGCATCGATTCCGTCAGCGTGAACGCGACCGCGATACCTGTTCCCGGCACGGTGGCGTTGATCGCGCTGGGTTTGTGCGGGCTGGCGGGCGCGTTGCGGGCGCGGCGGCCGGGGGGACGGTTGGCCATATGCGGCCTGGCGTTGGCGGCAACGTCGGCGCAGGCCGCGCCGGACAATGGACTGATGACCTTCCCGCATGTGAATGTTGTCACGCAGCAGGCGCCGCCACAACAGGCGGCCGCCGCCGGCGGGCTCAAGGCGTACAAAGATCCCGCTACCGGCAAGCTGGGCAGCCCCAGCCAGGACCAGGCCGCCGAGCTGGACAAGGCAATCCGCGCCAGCGCGGCAGGGCCTAGAGCGCGTTCCGCCCGACCGGCGACGATCCATCCGCCGCACGGCGGCGTCGGCGTGGTGCTCGATGAAGCGCATACCCAGTATTCGGTGCACAAGAATCCCGCCGCCCAAGGAGAGCAGAAATGAAGCGCATCTTGCCAGCCTTCATGACAGCAGTGGCGCTGCTGTGCACCTCGTCGGCCTGGGCCGCCGCGACCATCATCATCGTCAACGGCGACCCGGCCGGCGTCGGCTTCAACGACGCCTCGCCGGTCGCTCCGGTCGGCGGCAACGCCGGCACCACGCTGGGCGCGCAACGGCTGAACGCCTTCCAGGCCGCCGCCAGCAAGTGGGGCGGCACGTTGACCAGCACCGTGCCGATCCGCATCCTGGCGACTTGGGAAGCGCTGCCGTGCAACGACGGCGGCGCGGTGCTGGGCTCGGCCGGCGCGCTGGAAGCATTCAGGGACTTTCCCGGCGCGCCGGTCGCCAACGCCTGGTTCAGCAAGGCGGAGACCAACAAGTACCTCGGCGTGGACGCCGATCCCACCACGCCGGACATCCGCGCCCGCTTCAACGTCAACCTGGGCCAGCCGGGCTGTCTGACCGGCGCGCCGTTCTATCTCGGCCTGGACGATAGCCATGGCGCCGAGGTCGACCTGGTGACGGTGCTGCTGCATGAGTTCGGCCATGGCCTCGGCTTCCAGACCTACACCGACGACGAAACCGGCGAGCAACTGGACGGTGTCCCCAGCATCTGGGACTACTTCCTGCTGGACACCAGCACCGGCAAGTTGTGGAAGGACATGAGCGACACCGAACGCGCAGCGTCCGCCCTCAAGTCCGGCAAGCTGGTGTGGAACGGGGCGTTCGTCAAGCAGGCCGCGCAGACGGTGCTGCAACAGGGCACGCCGGTGGTGACGGTGTTGGCGCCGGCCGGCATCGCCGGCATCATCCAGGTCGGCACTGCCAGCTTCGGGCCGCCGCTGGCCAGTCCCGGCGTGACCGGCGAGGTGATGCCGGTCGTCGACACGCCGCCCGACCGGGGCCTGGCCTGCACGCCGCTGTCGCCGGCCAACGCGCTGGCGGTCAACGGCAAGATCGCGCTGATCGATCGCGGCAGCTGCACCTTCGTGGTCAAGGTCAGGAACGCCCAGGTTGCCGGCGCCATCGGCGTGATCATCGCCGACAACACCGCCGGCGCGCCGCCGCCCGGCTTGGGCGGCACCGATCCCGGCATCGTGATCCCTGCCGTACGCATCACGCTGGACGATGGCATTCGGCTCAAGGCTGCGTTGGCGACGCGCTCGCGCACGCATTCAGGCGTCTATGCCAACCTCGGCGTGAACCTGGCGATCCGCGCGGGCACCGATGCGGCGGGCCGGGTGCTGATGTACGCGCCCAATCCCAATCAGCCGGGATCGTCCGTGTCGCACTACGATGTCAGCGCTTTCCCCAACCTGCTGATGGAGCCGTCCATCAACGGCGACCTGACGCACGAGGTGAGCCCGCCGCGCGACCTGAGTTTCCCGCTGCTCAGGGATATCGGTTGGTAGTCCAGCCGCCGCCCAGCGCCTTGACCAGGTAGACCGAGGCGACCATCTGCTTGCCGCGTATCTGCGCGGCCAGGCGCTGGTTGTTGAGCAGCGTCTGCTGGGCGGTGATGACGTCGAAGTAGGTTTCGACGCCGCCGGCGTAACGGTCGTTGGCCAGCTCCAGCACGCGCCGCGCACTGCGCACGCTGGCCTCGGACAGTGCGTGGGCGCGGCCCAGCGCCGCCAGGCCGGACATGCCGTCCTCGACTTCCTGCATCGCCACCAGTACGCTTTGGCGGTAGCTGGCGACCGCCCCCGTATAGCCGGCCTGGGCGATGGCCACGGTGGCGTCGCTCTTGCCGGCGTCGAACAGGGTTTGGGTGACGGCCGCGCCGAGCGACCACAGCAGACTAGGCGCTTGCAACAGCTTGCTCATCTGGTTGCTGTCCCAGCCCCCGCTCGATAGCAGCGTCACGGACGGGAACCAGGCGGCGCGGGCGACGCCGATGTTGGCGTTGGCGGCGGCCACCGCGCGCTCGGCGGCGGCCACGTCCGGCCGCCGTTGCAGCACGTCCGACGGCAGGCCGACCGGCAGCGACGGCGGCGTCAGCGCCACCACGGCGGACGGCAGCGTGAAGGAGGGCGCCGGCGTGCCGGTCAGCGTGGCGATGGCGTGTTCGTATTGCGAACGCTGGCTGTGCAGCAGTTCCAGCTGGGTCTTGCTGGCGTCCAGCAGCGACTGCTGTTGCGCCAGATCGAGGCCGGTGGCGGCGCCTAGTTCGTGCCGGGCCTGGATGAAATCGTAGGCTTTCTGCTGCAAGACGATGCCCTGCTTAAGCACATCGACTTCCGCATCCAGCTCGCGCAGGTTGAAATAGTCGGCGGCCAGTTCGGAGCACAGCACCAGCCGGACGTTCTCAAAGTCGGCCGCCGCCTGCTCGGCGGAGGCGCGCGCGCTCTGCACCCCGCCGCGCACGCGGCCGAACAAATCGGCTTCGTAGGTGACGGCAAAGCCAAGCTGGTAATTGTCTTGAACGACCGATTGACTGGTGGCGTTGTACGCGGCCAGTGGACGATTGGCCGACGTCTTCTGCCGCGCCGCCCCGGCTTGCAGGCCGGCTTGCGGGAACAGGCCGGCCGAACTGACCGTCACCTGCGAACGCGCCTGGGCCAGCCGCGCCGCGGCGCCGGCCAGGCCCTGGTTATGCGCCAGCGCCTGTTGCGCCAACTGGTTGAGCTGTGCATCGCCGAAGACTTCCCACCAGTTGCCCTTTAGTCGTGCATCGTCGGGCATGGCGGCGAGGAAGGGGGCGGACGATTGCCACATCGCCGGCAGGTCGATGGACGGCTTCTCGTAGACGGGAGCGCTGGCGCAGCCGGCCAGCAGCGCGCCGGTGATCGCGCCGAGCGCGCCGAGTGCGCGGCGCAGTCTCATCGCGATGCCTTCCCGGCCGCGCCGGCGCCGGCATCGGCCTTGGCCTGCTTGACCTGCACCACGTCGCCGTCGGCCAGCGAGTCCGCCGGATTGAGCACCAGCCGCTCGGCCGTGGTCAATCCGCCCAGCACCTCCATCTTATTGCCGAGGTCATGCCCAAGCGTGATGGCCTGCAGCTTGACCTTGCCATCGCCGCCGACCACCGCCACACGCGGCCCCTCCGGCCGGAACAGCAGCACGTTGGATGGCACCAGCAGCGCATTCGAGCTGCCGCTGATCGGCAAGGCCACCTGCACATAGGCGCCGGCCAGCAGCGCGTTGTCCTTGTTCGGCAGGTTGATCTCGATCTGCATGGTGCGCGTGGCCGCGTCGATGGCGCCCGCCGTGCGCACCACCGTCCCGCCGAACTTCTGGCCGGTCAGCTCGGCCTGCGTCACCGTGACGCGGTCGCCGATCTTGATGCGCTGGGCGTAGGTCTGCGGTACATACACGTACACACGCAGCGGATCCACCTGCGCCAGCCGGAACAGCGCCCGGTCCGCGCCGCCATTGCCGCCGTTGATCAAATCGCCGACGTCCACGGTGCGGCTGGTGATCACGCCGGAAAACGGCGCGACCACGCGCTTGAAGTCCCCTGTTTTCTGCAAACGGCGCATATTGGCGTCGGCCGCCGCCAGGTTGGCTTGCGCCTGCGTGTAGGCGCTGCTGCGCTCATTGAGCTCCTGCTGCGTGACGGCGTCCTTTTTGCGCAAGGCTTCCCAGCGCTCGGCCGAGCTTTTGGCCAGTTCCAGGCTGGCCGCCGCCTGCTGGCGCGCCGCCACGGCTTGCGATAGCTGCTGGTCCACTTCCGGCGTATCGATCTCCGCCAGCACGTCGCCCTTGTCGACGCGGGCGCCGATGTCCCTGGTCCAGCGCAGCACGTAGCCGCTGCTGCGCGCATAAATGGGCGATTCGATGATGCCCTGAAGCGTGCCGGGAAGGGAGAGCGGCTCGCCGCCCGGCGCCGCCTTGGCGCTGGTGACGAGCACATATTGCTGGTTCAATTCGGTGGTGGCCGCCGCCAGCGCGTTCGCATGCACGGCGCGCTGCGCCAGCGTGGCGGCACCGCCCGCCAGCAGCAAGACGATGGCGATCAGGCCCGCCAGTTTGGCGCGCTTGAGGATAGGCCCGCGATGCGGATGGTGATGCGCGCCATCCTCCGGCGTGTGATGAATGCCAAGCGTGGCGTGGCGTTTTTCGGACATGTCAGGTATTCCCTTCTGCGACGGCAGGGGTGGACGGAAGCCGGCGCGCGGCGCGGTGTTCCAGATAGCGGTGGACGCCCGCAAAGACGATAGGCACGAACAGCAAGGTGGAGACGGTGGCGAACAGCAGGCCGCCGATGACGGCGCGGCCCAGCGGCGCATTCTGCTCGGCGCCTTCGCCCATGCCAATGGCCATTGGCACCATGCCGATGATCATGGCCAGCGCCGTCATCAGCACCGGCCGGATGCGCGTGGCGCCGGCTTCCAGCGCGGCCGACAGCGGCGGCAGGCCGTCGTTGAGGCGCTGCCGCGCGAACGACACCATCAGGATCGAGTTGGCGGTGGCCACGCCCATGGTCATGATGGCGCCGGTCAGCGCCGGCACGCTGAGCGTGGTCCCGGTCAGGAACAGCATCCAGGCGATGCCCGCCAGCGCCGCCGGCAGCGCGGTGATGATGATGAACGGGTCCACCCAGGATTGGAAGTTCACCACGATCAGCAGGTAGACCAGCACAATCGCCATCAACAGACCGACGCCCAGGCCGATGAAGGATGAATGCATGGTCTCGACCTGGCCGCGCAGGTTGATCTTGCTGCCGCGCGGTAGTTTGGTGTCCATCTGGTCCACCAGCTTCTGGATGTCGGCCGAGGTGGCGCCCAGGTCGCGGCCTTCAACGCTGACGAAGATGTCGATCACCGGCGTCAGGTTGTAGTGCGAGACGATGGCCGGCTGGGTCGATGGCGACACCGTCACCAGGCTGCTCAATTGCTGGGTGGCGCCGGTGCCGTCGCCCACGGCGCCAGGCGTGCCGGCGCCGCGTACCGGCGTGCGCAGCAGCGCATCCAGGTCGTCGATGCGGTACTGCGGCGTTTGCACCGCCACGCTGTACACCACGCCGTTGCCGGGATTGAGCCAGAACGCCGGCTGCGTCACCGAGCTGCCGGACAGCGTCACCAGCAGGTTCTGCGCCACGTCGATCGGGTTCAGCCCCAGTTGCTTCATCTGGCCGCGATCCATGTTCAGGCCCAGCGTCGGCAGGTCCATGCGCTGCTGGATGTGGACATCGACCGCGCCGTGCACTTGCCTGATCTGCTTCATCAGCTGCGCGGCGAGCTGGTAGTTGCTGGCCAGGTCCCTGCCGGCGATCTGGATGTCGACCGCCGCCGGCTGGCCGAAGTTGAGGATCTGCGTGACGATGTCGGCCGGCTGGAAGAAGAACTCCACGCCGGGGAAGCGCCTGGGCAGCTCGCGCCGCAAGCGGTCGATGTAGACCTGCGACGGACGATGATCCTCGTGCAGCGACATCAGGATCTCCGCATCCAGCGTGCCGATGGTGCCGGCGTTGCTGTACGAGAGATTGATGCTGCTGTACGGCGTGCCGAGGTTGTCGAGGATGGTTTGCAGCTCGTCCTTGGGGATCACCTCGCGGATGACTTTCTCCACCTCGTCGGTGACGCGCGCGGTTTCCTCGATGCGGGTGCCGGTCGGCATGCGCATGTGCAGGCGGACCTGGCCCGAATCCACGCTCGGGAAGAAGTCGCGGCCGATGGCGAACACCAGTCCGAGCGACAGCACGCAGAACAGCAGGAAGGCGCCGCCGAAGCGCTTGCGGTGCGTCAGCAGCGTGGAGAGGATGATGATGTAGCCGCCGCGGAAGCGCTCGAACGCGGCGTCGAAGCGCAGGTAGACCCGTTGCAGCATGTTCGGCTTCGCGTCGACAGGCGAAGGCGCATGGTCCATCATCAGCATGACCATGGTCGGCACCAGCGTGCGCGAAAGGATGTAGGACGCGATCATCGCAAACACCACCGCCTCGGCCAGCGGCACGAACAGGTAGCGCGCCACGCCGGTCAGGAAGAACATCGGCACGAACACGATGCAGATGCACAGCGTGGACACCAGCGCCGGCACCGCGATCTCGCCGGCGCCTTCCATGATGGCCTGGTGCAGGTCCGAGCCCTGGTGCAGGTGGCGCTCGATGTTCTCGATGGTGACGGTGGCGTCGTCCACCAGGATGCCGACCGCCAGCGCCAGCCCGCCCAGCGTCATGATGTTGATGGTCTCGCCGAGCATGTACAGCACCAGGATGGACGACAGGATGGACAGCGGGATCGACACGGCGATGATGCAGGTGCTGCGCCAGTTCCCGAGGAACAGCAGGATCATGGCGGCGGTCAGCGCGGCGGCGATGATGGCTTCGCGCACCACGCCGCTGATCGCGGCCTTGACGAACAGCGACTGGTCGAACAGCGGCGTGATCTTCAGTTCCGCCGGCAGCGACTGCATCGCCTTCGGCAGCAGGCCCTTGAGCGTGTTGACGATGTCCAGCGTCGACGAGCCGCCGTTCTTCAGCACCGACAGCAGTACGCCGCGCTCGCCGTTCTGGCGCACAATATTGGTCTGCGGCGAAAAGCCGTCGCGCACCCGCGCGACTTCGGACAGATAGGTGATGCTGCCGTTCTTGCTCAGCACCGGAAGCTGGTTCAAGCCCGCGATGGTGTCGGGCGAGCCGTTCATGCTGACGTTGAATTCCGTGGCCCCTATCTTGGCGGTGCCCGATGGCAGGATCAGGTTCTGCGCGTTGACGGCGGCCACCACGTCGGTCGGCGTCAGTCCCTTGGCTTGCAGCGCCTTGGTGTCCAGGTCCACCGACACCAGGCGCGATTTGCCGCCGTAAGGGTAGGGCACGGCCGCGCCGGGAATGGTGACCAGTTGCGGGCGCAGGAAGTTGACGGCGGTGTCGAACATCGCCTGCTCGGTCATCGACGGGCTGGATAGGCCCAGTTGGATCACCGGGATGCTGGAGGCGGAGTACTTGATGATCAACGGCGGCTGCATCCCCGGCGGCAGCTGGCGCAGCTGCGCTTGGGAGATCGCCACCACCTGCGCGATCGCGGTCTGGATATTGGCTTCCGGCTGGAAGAAGATCTTGATGACCGACGAACCGGCCAGCGATTGCGACTCGATATGCTCGATGTCATTGACCGTGGTGGTCAGGCTGCGCTCCGTCGAATTGGCGACGCGCTGGCCCATCTCCTGCGCGGACAGGCCGCCGTACTGCCAGATCACGCTGACGACGGGGATATTAATTTCCGGGAAAATGTCGGTCGCCATCTTGGTCAGCACCAGCGGCGTGGACAACAGTATCAACAGCGCCATCACGATAAAGGTGTAAGGGCGCCGCAAGGCGATTTGAACGATCCACATCCTGGGCTTTTCCGCGTGGTGACACAAGCGGAAAATCATAGCACGGCGGGCGTGGCAGCTGGTTTTAGGCTTCGGGCGCGCTGGTGAGATATTCGAAAATTAATTCGGCCGCCAGGTCGGGAATGGCCAGGAAGCGCGCGCCGTTGCGATAGCGGCCGTGGGTTCCGATCAAGGCGCTGTGCAGCACCGTCAGCGTGACCTTGTTTTGTACGGAACTGCCGGGAAAACAGAACGTCAGCACATGGTTGGTGTCCGCCGGCAGCGGATGATCGCTGAGGAAGGCCACGCCCATGCGGGAAATGTCGATGATCTGGGTAACGACGTAGTTTTTACCATCCATGTCGCTGATGTGGGCGTCCACCTGTAGCAAGCGGCGCACGTGTTCTCGTCTCGGGTCCATCTATTCATGCCAGCGAAAAAACACAAGTATGACAGATTTGCGCCTCTACCGAGGCTGAACTTCGAGTGTACGGAACGGGCGGGGCGTAGCGGTCGCGGCGGCGGGGCGGATGCACGCAAAAGCCAGCAGCCCGGCTAGCACTAGCAGGCCGCTCGATACCGCCATCGCCAGCTGGATGCCGCCGAGGATGTGGCCGGTGGCGCCGCCGGCCACCAGTGCGCCGAAGATCGCCACGCCGACCGCGCCGCCGACCTGCCGCGCCGTGTTCAACACCGCCGACGCGGTGCCGGCCTGGCGCCGCTCCACGCCGGACAGGATGGACGTGGTCATCGCCGGCACCGCCAGGCCCATGCCGGCCGGGATCAGCGCCAGGCCTGGCAGCATTTGCAGGAAGCTGGCGTCGTTCGATATGCCCCACCAGCCCAGCAGCGCGTAGCCGCTGGCGCCAATGAAGGCGCCCAAGATCATGGGCGTGCGCAGCCCGGTGCGCGGTGTCATCCAGCCGCTGACGATGTTGGACAGGATGAAGGTGGCCGTCAGCGGCAGGAACACCAGTCCGGCGTGCAGCACGCCGAAGCCGCGCACTTTTTGCAGGTAAAAGCTGAGCACAAAGATCACGCCGTAGTATGAAAAATTCATCAACACGCCGAACAGCACCGCGCCGGAGAAGGGCGCGCTGCGGAACAGCGCCAGGGGCAGCATGGGCGACTTGCTGCGCGCTTCGACGCCGATGAACAGCGCTCCGGCCACAAGCGCCGCAACCAAGCCGCCGCGCACCATCCAATGCGACCAACCCAGCGATTCAAACTCGATGACGGCGCCGATCAAGCCGGTCAGCGCGACGATGGCCAGCAGCTGTCCGGCCAGGTCCAGCGAACGATGCGGATCGCGGCCGGCCAACGCCGGCACCACGCGCCAGGTCAGCCAGAAGCCGATAACGCAGATCGGAATATTGACCCAGAAAATGCTGCGCCAGCCCGCCACCGACAGCAGCAGGCCGCCCAGCACCGGCCCGGCCGCAATCGACATGCCGCCGGCGGCGGTCCACCAGGCGATGGCCTTGGCCAGCATGGCTTTGTCGTCGGCGTAGGTGGCGTTGAGGATGGCCAGTGAACTGGGCACCAGAAGCGCGGCGCCGGCGCCTTGCAGCGCGCGGGCGATATTGAGGGCGGTGGCGCCGGACGCCATCGCACAGGCCAGCGAGGCCGCCGTGAACAGCGCGAAACCGGTCAGGAAGGTGCGGCGCGAGCCGAACTTGTCGCCCAGCGCGCCGGCCGACAGCAGGAAGACGGCAAAGCCCAGGGTGTAGGCGTCCACCACCCATTGCAGGTCCGTTACGTCCGCGCCCAGCTCGCGGCCTATCTGCGGCAGGGCGACGTTGACGATGGTGACGTCCAGCTGGACGATGATAAAGGCGAAGCTGCATGCGAGCAGGATGGCCAGGGAGGGGGCGCGGTCGGTTTTCATGACTGAACTATAGGATGGTTTGACTATTTCAAAAAATGAATAATAATGAAGTCATCTATCTCATTTTAAGAATCGACCATGGAACTCTCCGCCTTGCGCATCTTTAAAGCGGTTGCCGAAGAGGGCAGCGTCACGCTGGCCGCCGCCCGGCTGAACCGCGTCCAGTCCAACGTCTCGGCGCGGTTGACGCAGCTGGAGGAGTCGCTGGGCGTGCCGCTGTTCCATCGCTCCGGCCGCAAACTGCAAATCACCGTCGAAGGCTCGCGCCTGCTGGCCTATGCCGATCGCCTGCTGCAGTTGGCGGAGGAGGCGCAGGCCGCGATGCAGCCGGATCAGAAGCCGTCCGGCCAACTGCGCATCGGTTCGATGGAGACCACGGCGGCAGCGCGGCTGCCGCAAGTGCTGGCCGCCTTCAACCGCAAGCACCCGCGTGTGGATCTGATACTGGACACCGCGCCCACCGACCAGCTGCTGGACGGCGTCCTGAAACACCGGCTGGACGTGGCCCTGGTGGCCGGTCCGGTGCAGCACGCGGAACTTGAGCAGCTGCCGGTGTTTGAGGAGGAACTGGTGCTGATTACCTGCCACGGCCATGCGCCGGTGACGTCGCCGCAGGAGCTGGCGCGGCGCAACCTGCTGGTGTTCCGCACCGGCTGCACCTACCGCCGCCGGCTGGAGGCCTGGTTTGCCGAGGGCGGCGTGGCGCCGGCGCGGGTGTCGGAATTTGGCACCTTTGAAGCGATCATCGGCTGCGTGGCCGCCGGCATGGGCGTGGCGCTGATGCCCAAGGAGGTGCTCAACCAGCGCAAGCTGGCCAAGACCATACGCCAGCACGCGCTGCCGCCGCACATCGCCCAGGTCGAAACGCTGCTGGTCTGGCGCAAGGACGTGCTGCATCATCCGGCCCGCAGCGCCTTCGCGGACAGCCTGGCCTAGTGGCCCGGCAGCTTGGCCACCAGGAAGTCGACAAAGGTGCGCACCCGCAGCGACAGGTGGCGCGCGTGCGGATACAGCAGGATAAAGGGCCGCGACGTGCCGCCGTGTTGCGGCAGCAGTTCGACCAGATCGCCGCGCGCCAGGTCCTGTTCGATGATGTAGCGGTAGGTCTGCACCAGTCCCGCGCCGGCGCGCGCCAGCGTGACGATGCCCAGCACGTCCTCCGAGCAGCACAAGCCACCGTTGGTCGGCATGTCGATCGCCACGCCGTCCTGCATGAACTGCCACGGAATGCGCTTGCCGGTGCTGGGCAGCTCGAACTGTATGCATTCATGCTGGTGCAGGTCCTCCAGCTTGCGCGGCTTGCCGTGGCGTTTCAGGTAGGCGGGCGAGGCGACCAGCACCAGCTCCGCGTCTTCCAGCTTGCGCGCGATGAGGCTCGAATCGGCCGGCGCCCGCCCGCGTATCGCCAGGTCGTAGCCTTCGTCGGCAAAGTCGATGTTGCGGTTGCTGACGTGGATATCCAGCGTCACGTCCGGGTACTTTCGGCGGAACTCCCCCAGTAATGGCAATAGCCGGTAATGGGCATACGGCGTCGGCGCGCTGATGCGCAGCGCGCCGGCCGGCTTGGCCTGGCCGCCCGTGACCTGGCGCTCGGCGTCCGTCAGCAGCGACAACGCTTGCCGGCATTGCTCGAAATAGTGACGGCCGCCGTCTGTCAGGCGGATCTGGCGCGTGGTGCGCACGAACAGGCGTACGCCCAGCCGTTCCTCCAGCCTGGCGATGGAACGGCTGACCGCCGCCGGCGTCACGCTGGCCGCCGTGGCGGCTGCGGTAAAGCTGCCCAGTTCCGCCGCAAAGCAGAACAGCTCTATGCTGCCCAGCAGGACATCGTCGAAATTGCGCTTCATGTCGGCCTCATTGATGACACTCATTGATTACACTCATTGATTACATTGTGTATCAATTATCTTGCACTGCAGCTCATTTATCAACCTCGAAGTCATAAGTATAGTGATCTGCATGGCGTCGCTGAACGCCGCAACCAGAAACCCCAAGGAGCATCATCATGAAAACAGTTATCGTCACCGGCGCATCGAGCGGCATCGGCTTCGCCATCGCCGAGGCTTACCTGAAACGCGGCTACAACGTGGTCGGCAACGCCCGCACGCTGGACCGCCTGCAGACCGCCGCCGCGCAGTGGGGCAATCCATCCAACTTCCTGCCGGTGGCGGGCGACATCGCCGATCCGGCGACCGCCAAGGAGTTGTTCGCGCGCGCCGTTGCGGCTTTCGGCAAGGTTGATGTCCTGATCAACAACGCCGGCATCTTCATCGCCAAGCCGGTCGGCGACTACACGCAGGAAGAAGTGCAAACCATCGTCAACACCAATCTGATGGGCTTCTTCTACCCATCGCAGGCGGCGGCGCAGCATATGAGCGCCAACCGCTCCGGCCATATCGTCACCATCACCGCCAGCCTGGCGCTGCAGCCGACCGCCAAGGTGCCGGCGCTGCTGCCGATCCTGATCAAGGGCGGCTTGAATAACGCCACGCGCGGCTTGGCGCTGGAACTGGCCGCTTCCAATGTCAAGGTCAACGCGGTTGCTCCCGGCATTATCGATACGCCGATGCACGGCAAGGACGAAGGCACCCGCACGTTCCTGAAGGCGCTGTCGCCGAGCGGCGAAATGGGCGGTGTGAAGGATGTGGTGGAGGCGGTGCTGTATCTGACCGAATCCGGTTTCACCAGCGGCGTCGTGCTGCCGGTCGACGGCGGCGCCACCGCCGGCACCTGGTAAGGAACCGCGCCATGCCATACGTGAACATCCGCGTGACCAATGAAGGCGTAACGGCGGCCCAGAAGCTGGAGCTGATCGAGGGCGTCACCGACCTGCTGACCCGCGTGCTGGACAAGGACCCGGCGACCACCTTCGTCATCATCGACGAGGTGGAGACCGACAACTGGGGCTTGAACCGCGAGAGCATCACCACCCGCAGGCGCCGCCCCAAATCGGCGGTGTGACGCTGCGTCAGGCGGCGTGGGGCGCGATGGCCAACGGCGCCCCGGCCGCCAACCGCTCCAGCGCGGGGCGGGATTGCACCACAAAGCCGCGCTGGCCGAGCGATATCCAGCCCTTGCGCTTGAGGGAACTGAGCGTGCGGCTGACGGTGGCCGGAGTCAGGCCCAGGTAGTCGCTGATGTCCTGGCGCGACATCGGCAGCGGCGAGTGGGGTTCCAGCATCGGCGCCTGCGGCGCCGGCCCGGCGCGCTGCAGCAGGAACATCACGATACGTTGGCAGGCGCCGGCGCTGCGCAGGATGGCGGCGGCCAGCTGCTGGCGGTCGATCTCGCGGCTCAACATCGCGCTGAACAGGTCGCAGCTATACGGCTCCTCGTCCATCAACTCGGCCAGATGCCGGTACTGCACCACATCCACCTGGCAGTCCGTCAATGCCTGGGCGGACGCGTGCCGATACTGTTCGCCTATCGTATCAACGCCCAGCCAGTCGCCGGGGCGGGTGAAGTCGATGATGCGCTGCACGCCGTCGCCGCAGGGCTGGTAGATCTTCAAGTGGCCGCTGCGCACCAAATACAGTTCACCGTCGGCTGCGGCGCCCATCTGGAACAGGTGCTCGCCGCGTGCCAGTTGCACCTGGCTGCCAAGCTGGCATTGGGCCAATTCCAGCGCGGTCATGACGCCACCATTGCCGGCTCCAGCGCGCTGCCGATCGCCATGCGGTGCAGCGCCGACAGGTCCAGCAGCCTGATGTCCCGGCGCCGCAGCTCGAACAGGGCGCGTTGCCGGAACTGCAGCAGCAGGCGACTGACGCATTCGGCGGTCACGCCCAGGTAGCTGGCGATATCGCAGCGCGACATCGGCAGCCGGAACTGCTCGGCCACGTGGCCGAATTCGACGCGGCGCTGCGACAGCGACAGCAGCAGGTCGGCCATGCGTTGCTCGGCCTGGGTATTGCGCAGCATGAGGGCGGCGCGCTGTTCGCGGCGGATCTCGCGGCTGAGCAGGGCGTGCAGGCTGGCGCGCATCACCGGGCGTCGGCGCCCTTCGAAGGCGTGCCGGTTCCAGTTGATGCTGCATACCTCGCTGTCTTCCAGCGCGATGACGGTGTTGGCGTGCCGCTCGCGGTCCAGCGCATCGAGGCCGAGGAAGTCCGGCGCCAGCGCGAAGCCGATAATCTGCGCCGGTTGTTGCGACGCGGCGCGCAATACCTTGAAGCTGCCGGAGCGGATGTTGAAAATGTGATCGCTGACTGCGTCGCCGGCCTGGTACAGGATGTCGTGGCGGGCAATGCGTATGCGTTGGCTGGCGTCCCGATTGCCGGCGGCGGCGCCGACGCACGTCATGCGATGCTCGCACTCGGCGCAATTGTTGCGTTCGATCGAGATATTCATGATTTCCTACTCTTATTTTTTGGACGATAAGCCCATGGTAGTGACCTCGAACTGCAATTTCTTTGATCCAGATCAATTATTTTCTTGATGGGGATCAGTAGCCAACCGTGGACCTACGGACATCCCCTCCAGCTTGTCCACGGTTGGCAGGTTTAACTGGTCAATGCTTCGGCGGGACCGAAGAACTCGTAGTAGGTTTGCGCTTGCGGCACGCCCAGCTCCAGCAGGTGCGACTTGATCGCCTTCATGAACGGCGTGGGGCCGAGGAAGTAGGCTTCAACGTCGCGCGTCTCCGGCAGCCATGCGTTCAACTGCTGCCGGTTGATGTAGCCGGTGGCATGCGGTTGCGGGCCGCTGTCGTTGGCTGCCTCGTAGCAGTAGAAGCGTTGCAGCTGCGGGTGCTGCGCCGCCAGCGTGTCGATGTGCTCGCGGAAGGCGTGCACGCTGGCGTTGCGGGCCGCGTGGATGAAGTGGATCGGGCGTCCGGTGTCCAGCGCCGCCGTCAGCATCGCCAGGGTCGGCGTGATGCCGACGCCGCCGCTGATCAGCACCAGTGGCTTGTCGCTGTCGGCCAGCGTGAAGTCGCCCGACGGCGGCACCAGTTTCAGGTGGTCGCCAACGTTGACATGGTCGTGCAGGAAGTTGGACACCGCGCCGCCCGGCTCGCGCTTGACGCTGATGCGGTAGCTGTTGCCATTGCTGGCGGCGGACAGCGAGTATTGACGCCGTTGTTCGTCGCCGTTCACGTCGATCAGCAGGCCGATGTACTGGCCCGGCACATGGGCCACCACTTTGCCGCCATCGGCCGGCTGCATGATGAAGGAGGTGACTTCGTCGCTTTCGACGGTCTTCGAGACCACCTTGAATTCGCGAGCGCCGCTCCAGCCGCCTTCCGCCGCCTCGTTCTTCTCGTAGACGCTTTGTTCCGCGCCGGCCAGGATGTCGGCCAGTTGGCCGTAGGCTGCGCCCCATGCGTCGATGACGGCATCGGTGGCGATTTCGGCGCCCAACACTTCGCGGATCGCCTTCAGCAGCGATGCGCCGACCATAGGATAGTGTTCGCGCTGGATTTGCAGCGATACGTGCTTGTTGACGATGGTCGATACCAGCGGGCCCAGTTGCTCCAGCCGGTCGATATTCTTCGCGTACATCAGCACCGCATTGGCCAGTGCGCGTTGCTGGTTGCCGTCGGCCTGGTTGGCCTGGTTGAAGATCGGCTTCACTTGCGGGAAGTCGCGGAACAGCGTCAGGTAGAAGTGACGGGTCAAGGCTTCGCCGCCTTGTTCCAGGATAGGGACGGTGGCGCTGATGATGGCTTTTTGTTCGGTGCTGAGCATTTTGCGGTCCATGTGTGGTTTTGACGTAAAGAAGTATATCACATGAATGTTTAAATGGTGGAGCAGGCGCAATCGAAAAAACGATTGCGCCTGCGCGGGGCGGGCTTAGAGATCGAACTTCAATTCAGCCACGTAGGTCCGTTGCGGATACGGGTGGAAGTTCCAGTACTTATAGTTGTTGAGGTTATCGATGCCGAACGCCGCGCTCCACTGGCGATTGATGCGGTAGCGCGCCCGCACGTCGGTCGTGAAGTATTTGCTGCCGCCCATGTAGGCGAAGCCGTTGACGTCCGTGTTGTCGAGCGTTGAATACTGGCTGCCGCTGTAGCGCGCGGCCAGCGTCAGCGAGAGCTGGTCGTTCACGGCGTAGCTGGCCACGCCGGTGGCGCGCCATTCCGGAATGCGCGGCTGCCACTTGCCCACGCTGGCAGGGAACTTGTCGTTGCGGGCGATCTTCGAATCGGTCCAGGTGACGCTGGAGCTCAGCGCCAGTCCGCGCACCCACACTTCGTCCGCCGTGTAGGCAGCTTCCAGCCCCTTGGTGTTGATGCGGTCGATGTTCTGGATGGTGCTGACGTTCGATCCCGCCAGCACATTGACCTGCGAGTACAGCGCGTCCTTGGTGCGCTCGCCGAAGGCGGTCAGGCGCAGCAAGCCGTTGGCCAGCCTGCGTTCCGCCGTCAGCTCCGTGGTCCACGATTTTTCCGGCTTCAGGTTCGGATCATTGTTGATCAAGTCACCGGCGGCGTTGATGCCACCCTGGTAAAGCTCTGACACGGTGGGCATGCGCACGGCGCGGCCCAGCGAGGCTTTCAATACCCAGTCGTCGCTGGCCTGGTATGCCAACGCGGCTTTTGGCGACAGGTAGTTCTCGCTGCGCTCCGGATGCCGCGCCGTCACGCTGCGGTTGGAGGTGGCGCCGTCATGGGCGCTCCAGCGCTCGTAGCGCATGCCCAGCACCGTCTTCCAGCGCGGTGCAAACTTCCAGCTGTCCTGGGCGTACAGGCTGTTGGTGTCGGTCTTGCCGGTGAAGGCGGCATTGCGGTCGCCGGGTGCGCCGGCTATCCAGTTGCTGGCGGCGTTCTCGATGCTGGACAATTTATACGCTTCGCGCTGATAGCCGAATTCCGCCACGTGCGCCGGGTTCGGACGCCATACGCCCTTGGCGGACAAGGTGTTCCAGCCGGTGCCGCCCTGGTTGACGATGCGGCCGGCGCCGCCGGCCAGCGCGCCCGGCATCTCGACGGTGGCGGCGCGCAGCTGGTCCTTGTCGTAGTCGTACAGGCTGGCCGCGACTTCCCAGTCGAATACACCCTTGGTGTGGGACTTGACGGTCAGGCCGTGCATCACGTGCTGGATATTTTCGTTCGACAGGTTGAAGTCCGTCGGCGCCAGCGTGTAGCTGCGGCCGGCGATGTTGACCGCGCCGCTGTAGACCGGACGTCCTGCTGCATCGCGCAGATAGCTGTCCGGACGGCCTTCGGAGTCGTTGCGCCAGACGCCGAGGGTGTAGCTGGCGCGCAGCGTCGGCGAGATATCGTAGGCCAGCTTGCCTTTGAACTGGTCCTGCACCGTGTGGTACTGGGTGGCGGTGCCGAGGATGAACCAGTCCTTGTTGTTGCGGTCCAGGCCCGCGACCGCGCCGGTGACCGGGATGCCCGCGCTGCCTGGCTTGCCGGCGCTGGGCGCCCTGGTTGGGAAGGTCAGCGGCTGGCCTTCGCTGTCGGTGCGGTTGACGTCCACAAACCACGACCAGCCGCCGTGACGGTCACCCAGCGAGATGCTGGCCTGCTTGCCCTGGTAACTGGTGCTGGTGTTATACAGCTCGAAGGGCTGGCGTGTCAGCGTCAGCTTGGCGTGTGCTTCGAATTTGGTCGGCATGCGGGTCACGTAATCGACCACCGCGCCCACCGAGTTGCCGCCATAGGCTGCGGAGAAGGGACCATACAGCACATCGACGCGTTCGATCTGCTCCGGGCTGACCATGCCCCAGCGCGGCGCGAAGCTGGCGCCGTTGCCCAGGTAGTTGGACAGCAGGATGCCGTCGGCGTACACCATCGAGCGCGCGCTGTTGCCGGTGCCGGAGGCGCGGGTGGACAGCACGGCGTGGTTGTAGTCGCCGATGTAGCGTTTGCGCACCAGCAGGCTGGGGAGGTATTTCAACGCGTCTTCGGCGTCGGTGGCGTTGATGGTGCGTTCGATTTCGGCCTGGGTGATGCCTTCGATCGTGGTCGGGATCTGGGTCGGCAGCGACGTCGGACGGTTGCCGCTGATGATCACGGTGCCCAATTGATGAAGCGGCGCGTCCTGCGCGCAGGCGAAGGTGGAGAAGGCGGCAAGCAGCTCCAGCGCCAGTGGAGACATGGTCGGTTTCATGGTGTTCCTGATATTTGGATGATGACCGCCGCTTGGCGCGCACTGGTGGCGGGCGGCGAGGCGGCAGCGGATAAGGCGGGGTATCAGGAACGGGCGGGCGGTCCGCGCGGGTTGGCGGCGCTCCAGCTGTGCAGCGGCCTTGGTGCGCTGTAGAACAGCGGCGGGTAGTAGTCATGGCCGCCGACGACGGCGAAACTGGCCATGGCCTGCGGCAGCAGCGCGAAACTGCCGCCGTGCGTGACACAGTACGGACAGTGTTCCATCGCGTGCTCGGCCGGGGCAGGGGACTTCTTGAGGTTGTCGATCGAGCAGATTTCGGCGTAGCCATATGGCGAGGCCGGCGTCAGCGCGCGCGAAACCGTCGGCGCAAGCGCACTGAACAGGACGGCCAGCATGGCGATCCAGAGGTGCAGCGTTCGACGTTTCGCAAGTTTGAACATGACGGTAATTATAACAAATCCTCGCGCTTACATTTGAGAATGAGAAGTGTTATCATTTGAGTCGTTGATACACCACCGCACCCACACCATGTCGCTGACCACCATTCCGTTTAAACCCACCCTGATCGCTGTTGCCGCATCCTTGCTGGCCATGTCCGCCCACGCACAGGAGGCCGCTACGCCGATCGAGTCTATCCAGGTGGCCGGCAGCTGGCTGGGTTCGGGTTTGCAGAACAGCGTCAAGAACTTCGCCGGCGCCCGCACCGTGATGAGGAAGGAAGACATCGACAACAGCGGCGCCGCCGACATCGGCGATGTGATGCGCCGCATTCCGGGCGTGCAGTCCACCGACAATTCCGGCAGCGCCGGCAGCGCCATCTCGCTCAACATCGGCGTGCGCGGGCTGACCGGGCGCTACTCGCCGCGCTCGACGGTGTTGTTGGACGGGATACCGCTGGCGGTGGCGCCATACGGCCAGCCGCAGCTGTCGTTCGCGCCGGTCAGCCTGAACAACATCGAATCGATCGACGTGGTGCGTGGCGGCGGCGCGGTGCGCTACGGTCCGCAGAACGTCGGCGGCATCATCAACTTCCGCAGCCGTTCGATTCCCGATACGGCGGGCGTCAGCGGCGACGCCTCGTTCCGCTACAACGACTTCAATAACGGCGGCCAGAACCGCCAGTACAGCGCCTTCGTCGGTAGCCAGCAGGAGGGCGGGCTGGGCGTGGCGGTACTGTATTCCGGCATGGCCGGCACCGAGTGGCGCGCAGGCAGCGATGAAAAGGTCAACGACCTGGCGCTGAAGCTCCGTTATCAGCTGAATCCGCATAGCGAGCTGAACGCCAAGCTGTCCTACTACGAAGTCAATTCGCGCACGCCGGGTGGCTTGACGGTGGCGCAATACGACGCCGATCCGTTCCAGAACACACGGCCTACCGACTACTGGAGCGGCGACCGCCGCAGCGCCGATGTCGGCTATTTGAACACCTTGTCGGCCACGCAGGAATTCGAGGTCAAGGCTTACTACAGCGACAGCTTCCGTCAAAGCGCGTTGATCAACGCGGCCAAGACGCAGCTGACCAGGCAGCCCCGCAACTATGAAGTGCTGGGCGTCGAGCCGCGCTACACACAGCGCTTCGCCGCTGGCGGCGTGACGCACGACGTCACGGCCGGCTACCGCTATCTGCGCGAGCGGGGCGACGACAACAGCTTCATCCAGACTGTGAAGACCGGCGTCAACGGCGCAACGACCACCTTCGTCAACAGCACCGATGCGCACGCCGTGTATATCGACGACCGCATCGCCCTGGGCGCATGGCGTATCACGCCGGGCCTGCGTTACGAGCACATCAAGTCGGAGCGCAAGGACGTGAGTGCCAAGTCGGTCTTCGAGAGCGACAACAACAAGGCGCTGCCGTCGCTCAACGTGGCCTACCTGGTGAATCGGGCGCTGACCGTGTTCGCCAATTACACGACGTCATTCGGGCCGGTGCAGAACACCCAGCTCAACTCGCAGACGCCCACCAATCCCTTGAAGCCGGAACTGGCCAAGACGGCCGAACTGGGTGCGCGCTGGAAGACTGGCGCGGTCAACGCCGAAGTCACCGCCTTCAAGCTCAAGTTCGACAACCAGATCCTGCAAGTGCCGGGCACCACGCCCGCCGTGTTCCGCAACCTGGGCGCGACCAACCACGACGGCATCGAAACTGCGGCCGACTATACGTTCGGCGATGGTAGTGCGCTGGCCGGCCTGAACGTCTACGCAAATTACACCTACACCAAGGCGATCCAGGATTCGGGCGACACGGCGGGGCTGGACGTGCCGTTCTACTCGCGCAACACCGACACGCTGGGCGCGCGTTACCAGGTCGGCACATGGTCGGCCAATCTGTCGACCACGCATCAAAGCAAGCAGTATTCGGACACCGCCAACACCGTGCAGGAAGCGGCGAACGGCAGCAACGGCATCGTGCCGGGTTTCCGTCTGTGGAATGCGCAATTAAGCTGGAAGATGCCGGGCAAGCCGGGCTATGAAGTGATGGCCGGCATCAACAACATCGCCGACCAGCGCTACTACACGCGCAACGTCGACGGCAACGCCGGCCGCATGGTGGGTTCGCCGCGCATGGCATACCTGCAACTGCGCGCCAACTTCTGATTAGTGCAGCACCCGCGGTGCGGGTTGCATGCTGAAGCCGGTGTAGTCCATGCGTAATGGCGGCGAGATGGCTTCGACCTGGTCCAGTTTGCGCTGGACTAACTTATGCCACGCGCTCGCCCAGCGGGCCGCCAGCTGGGACTCTTCCGCCGAACGCGCATACAGCGTTCGCTCCACGGCGATTTTCTGTCTTTGCAGGGCGTAGGTGGCAGATATCAGAGTAGTCATGGTGGCGGTGACGCTGGCTAGGGTTAAATAGTATGCCTTGCCATTCTGCCCGGCTCGCCGACGATTGAATGTGCGCCATTTCACCCATAGCGACGAGAAATCAGATATGGACGTGTAAAACGCACACTCTGTTGCGTTTTTGCATCACTCATGGTCTTAGTTTCTTTCCATGTGGACAACTAATCTTTCCAGGAACGCGTAGGCGGGCTTGTGCAGGTGTTGCGGTTATGGCATGAAATCCTGATCGAGTATCTGCTCGACGGAATAGGGCAGGCCGGGCGGAAAGTCTTCTTCGCTCAGACCGGTCTCCTCGGCGGCGCGGCGGCGGGCGATGGGGTAGCACTCCGCGGCAAATTGCGGGACTTTCTTCCGCATGCTGGGACTGGTCTTCAGCAAGCGTGAGATGCGGTAACGCTGCTCGATCAACGTCGAGCGCCATTTGTTTTGCGGATAGTCCTTTTGAAACTGGCACTTGAGCAGGTGCATGACGAGCACCGTCAGCCGGCTGTCCAGTTCGTGCTCGTACTGTTTTTTCATGCCGTCGAGCTCCTCGAGCAGGTTTTCCATGTCCAGCTCGGAGAACCTGCGATCCAGCAGCAGTTGGATTTGGGCGTCTATCCACAGCGCCAGATCGTCGTCATAGCTCGGGTGTTCGCGGGATTGGACCAGGGTTTGCATGGCGCTCCTCCAGATTCGTCAGGCTAATCCTATGCCTGTTCCCGCGTTTGATCCCACTCAATAGAAATACGGTGTCTTGCGCGCCCACTCGTTGTTCTTGTAGCGCTTGTGCAGCAGCGTGAAGGCGCTCTTCGACAACACCTTGGCGTCGGCGTCCAGGCAGCCGCCGCGCGTCGATTGCACCGTCACGTACAGCAGCCACGGCAGTTCCGGGTCGTTGGGCACGGCGCTGGCGCGCTGCATGACGAAGTCGCCGAAGTAGCCGGTGGCGGTCTTCATGCGGGACAGCTGCGCCAGCTCCTGATCGCGAGCGGCGGCGTTGCCGAGCTCCGGCATCGGCGGCGAGTGTTCGGCTTCAGTGTTTTCGCCATAGCTGTCGCCGGCCTTGGCCGGCACCTTGCACCACATGTCGGCCAGGGTGTCGTCCGGCGCGCGCGCGGCGATGTCGGCGCTGGAGTAGCTGTACATCGGCGACAGGCCGTATTTCAAGGCGTTCACCAGCATCCACGAATGGTGTTCCGGCGTGCCCGCCAGCTTGCGGTACTTCTGCATTACCGCGGTCAGTGCCGGCGCGTTCTGCTCGATCTCCAAAGCGGCGGCCAGCGCTGCTTCGTCCTGGCCCAGCAGGTCGGCGCGCATCCAGCTGGAGACGGCGATCTGCACGCGCAAGGCCTTGGGTAGCTTAGGATTCGCGGCCAGCGCGGACAGGTCGGCGGTGGACAGGCCGCTGTTGAGCCAGCGGACGCCGTCGGCTGCGATGTCCACACGGGCTGGTGCCGCGCCGGCTTCTTCGCTGGCTTTGGCCAGTTCGCCGGTATCGGGATCGAGGTCGCGGCTTGAGGCGCGCAGCAGATAGTTGGCGGCGTCCGCCGGCGACGATGCCACGGCAAAGCGCTCCTGCAGGAACTGATTGCGCACGCTGGTCGAATTGTTGGTGGTCAGAGCGGGTCCGGTCAACACGCCGTCTGCGATCGCGCGGGCCTTGTCGGCCTGCTTGCTCAAGCGGTAGTGGCGGGTCAGCGCGTAACGCATGGTCAGGTACTCGGGCGTGTTGGCTGGCGCTTGTAGCGCGGCTTTCTCCAGTTCCGGCGTCATCTTCTCGGGCAGCAGGACAGCCGCCAGCAGCCACGCGCGCGCCTGCGCCTTGTTGCCTTCCTTGGCGTAGCGGTTCCACAGCGTGACCGCGTGCGCGCGTTCGACCGCGCATCCGGGCTTGGCCTGGTACTCCTGGCATTGCTGGATGGTCTGCATCCAGTCGATAAAGCCTGCGCTGCCGCGCAAGGCGGTGCGGGCGTCGGCCTGTTCGGCGACCGGCGCTTGCAGCAGGTCGTTCGCCAACACGCGCCAGTCGCCCAGATGATCGTCCAGATACGGATTGGTGCGCGGGTCGTCCAGCAGTTTGCTCAGCTCCGCGAAGCGCAGCGATGGCGTCAGCCGCACCTGCATGCTGCGCACGATGGCGCGGCTGGCCTCATGCAGCGACGACAGGTCGGGATTGGCGAGGATGTGATCGGCGCTGGCCTGGATGCTGGCCAGCTTCTTCTGCGCCGCGGCCAAACGTGCCGCCGCGGCGGCCGGACCTTCGCGCCGGACGTCAAGCCGCTCCTGCCAGATCGCCTGTTCCGGATTGGGGCCTGGCACAAACACGGCGGCGCGCGCCTGCGAGCGCAGGCTCAGATACTCGCCCCACTGGCGCAGCGGATGCTTGTCGGTGGCGCCGATTCGGGCGAACAGGCTGCCGCTCAGCGTGTAGTTCTCGCCGTAGAAGGCGGCCGACGCCAGTTGATATTGCTGCATCTGGCGCCAGTACAGCGCTTCCGATGCCGGCAGTTCCACCGGCGCCGGAATCACGCGCTTGGTCCCGTCGAAGCGATTGCGCTGCGCTTCAGCGTCGTCGCCGCAGAATTTGAAGACCTGGCGTTGCGTCGTCACCCATGCGTTCAGGCGGGCCGGCGTGGCGTCGCTGCGCCGCGCAAGATCGTTCAGCGTGGCGGTGGCGAAGGTGTAGCTGCCCAGCGGGCAAGTCACAAAGCCATTGGCCAGGCTGTCGTCGTCCTTGGGCGCGACCGGCGCCTGCTTCAACGCGCTGTTAATGGCTGCCTGCCATGCGCCATAGACCTTCTTGCCCTCGGATGCATCGACCCAACCACCATTACGGTTGCCGATGGCCCGCAGCAGGGCGCCTTGCGGATTCGGCGCCGCTTTCAAACCGTCGGCGCCGAGCAGCACGCTGCGCCAGGCGGTGTACATGTACATCCGTTCATAGCTGGGCATCACGATGCCCAGCTCACCGCCCTGATAGCGGTTCAAGGCGATATCGGGTCCGCTGCGGTTGACGTAGGAATCCCACGCGCCGCCGCCGCTGGCGCCGGCGTTGGCGCAGGCCAGCAGCGCCGCGGCGATGGTGAGTGGACGAAGTAGTGTGGTCATGGAGAGCTCCTGGAAAGCGGCGACAGGTCCGCGCCGGCGCGCTTCCATGCGTGGCGGTCGAACCAATAAGTTTTACGATAGCGGGCCGCGACTTGCGGCGTGAACGGCTCTTGCGGCGAGAATCCTGCGCTGCCCGCGCGGCAGCTGGCGTGCAGCGTGGCGGGCGATTGTTCGACGATGGCGCGCATGCTGGCGCTGTCCCGGCCCATGCGGAAGAACATCGGCACCACCTCGTCGGCGGCCAGTCCGTCCAGCCAGGCCGGCGAGCGGCACCACCACGCCAGCGCGGTCACACTCAGTTTGATCTGCGGCGGCAGCGCGCCGCGCAGCTGTTTGACCAGCGAACGATAGAACTCGCGCTGCGAGGGCTTGGCCTCCATGTCCAGCTGCACCCAGCCGGAGGTGCTGTCAGCCGCCGCGTCGAGCAGCGCCCGCACGATCATCGCGCGGCTGGCCTCAATATCCTGCGGCGGATTAACGGTGCTCACTTCCACATGCAGCACCGGCGTGACGCGCGTGGCAGCGGGCATCGCGGGCTGGCGCATGCGCGGACGGGTGCGGGCGGTGTCGCCGGTTAGCAGGATATGGCGGTGCAGGACCGCCGCTTCAGGCTGCGACCATGCTGGCAACAGAGCCTCGTCCCACAGCCAGGCGACGGCTTGCGCGCGGGCGGCGCAGTGGCAGAGCAGCAGGGCGCATATCGTCAGGCGGAGTAGAAAGGAGGGCATCGGAAAACGGAGCAAGAAAACGGGGCAAGCAGGTGCCCCATTTTACCGATGTTTACTATTTTTACAAGATTGATTGCGTGCTTTCAAGCGCCTTGATCGCCGCTGCCACGCCCGCGCCGTAAGCCGGATCGGCCTGGGTGCAGTGGTGGATGTGCCGTTCCTGCACCGGCTTCGATACGCCGTGGATGGCGCGTGCGGTGTTCTCGAACAGCAGCTGCTTCTTCTCGGACGTCAGCAGGCGGAACAGATTGCCGGGCTGCGAGTAGTAGTCGGTGTCGACCCGATGATCCCAGTGGCCCGCCGCACCTTCCAGCGACAGCGGCGGTTCGGCGAACTGCGATTGCTGCGCCCATTCGCCGCGGCTGTTCGGTTCATACGAGGTGGCGGCGCCGTGATTGCCGTCGGTGCGCATGGCGCCGTCGCGGTGGAAGCTGTGGAACGGACACTTGGGCGCATTGACCGGAATCGCGTGATGGTTCACGCCCAGGCGGTAACGGGCCGCGTCGCCATACGAGAACAGGCGCGATTGCAGCATCTTGTCCGGCGAGAAGCTGATGCCGGGGACCACATTGGCCGGCGAGAAGGCCGACTGCTCGACCTCCGCGAAATAGTTCTCTGGATTGCGGTTCAATTCCAGCACGCCGACATCGATCAGCGGAAAGTCCTTGTGCGGCCAGATCTTGGTCAGGTCGAACGGGTTGTACGGCACCTTGGAGGCTTCGGCTTCCGGCATGATCTGCACCGCCAGCTTCCAGCGTGGGAAGTCCTTGTTCTCGATGGCGTCGAACAGGTCGCGCTGCGAGCTTTCGCGGTCGCGGCCCACCACCTCGGTGGCTTCGGCGTCGCTGAAGTTGGCGATGCCCTGCTGGCAGACAAAGTGGAACTTGACCCAGAAGCGCTCATTGCCAGGGCTGATGAAGCTGAAGGTGTGGCTGCCGAAACCGTGCATGTTGCGGTAGCCCTTGGGGATGCCGCGGTCGCTCATGACGATGGTGATCTGGTGCAGGGCTTCCGGCAGCAGGGTCCAGAAGTCCCAGTTGTTTTCGGCGCTGCGCATATTGGTCTTGGGGTCGCGCTTGACGGCGTGGTTCAGGTCCGGGAACTTGAGCGGATCGCGGAAGAAGAACACCGGCGTGTTGTTGCCGACTACGTCCCAATTGCCTTGCTCGGTGTAGAACTTGACGGCGAAGCCGCGTATGTCGCGTTCCGCATCGGCGGCGCCGCGTTCGCCGGCCACGGTGGAGAAACGCATGAAGATATCGGTCTTCTTGCCGACCTCGGAGAACAGCGCCGCGCGCGTGTATTTGCTGATGTCGTGGGTGACAGTGAAGGTGCCGAAGGCGCCGGAGCCCTTGGCGTGCATGCGGCGTTCAGGGATTACTTCACGCGCGAAGTGGGCCAGCTTTTCCAGGTGCCACACATCCTGCAGCAGGACCGGGCCGTGGGGGCCGGCGGTCTGGGTGTTCTGGTTGTCGACGACCGGCGCGCCGGCTGCGGTGGTGAGGTTTTTCATGTAGCGTCCTTGGGCAGTTTGAGGTGGGCGGAAACGTCCAGCATAACGAACACAATGCGCTTGCACAGCTCTCTTTCGGGAGAGCCCAAAACAAAAACGCCCGGCTGTTGAGCCGGGCGTCCGATATTACCTGATGTTGCCGAAAGACGTCGCGACGTCTTTCGTACTGAATTACTTGCTTGGGTAGACGATGTCTGCGCGACGGTTTTGTGCGCGGGCTGCGTCGTCGCTGCCGGTGGCTTTTTCTTTACCGTAGCTGATGGCTTCCATCTGGCTGTCTTTCACGCCTTGTACTTTCAGGGCGGTGATCACAGCTTGAGCGCGCTTCTGGCCCAGGGCCAGGTTGTACTCGGCGCCGCCGCGTTCATCGGTGTTGCCTTCGATTTTGATCGAGACGTTAGGATTGGCCGACAGGAACTTGCCGTGATCGGCAACCAGGGCGTTGAATTCCGGCTTGACGGTGTACTTGTCGAAGTCGAAGAACACGCTGCGGTTCTTGTAGATCGAGCTGCTTGGGTCCAGGTAGGCCGGCAGGGACACGGCGACTGGCGCGGTGACTGGAGCCGGAGCTGGTGCAGGCGACGCAACTTTAACTGGCTCAGGTGCCGGTGCTGGGGCGACGACTGGGGCTGGGGTGCTGCAAGCGCTCAGAACAGCCAGTGCGCAGGCTGCCAGCAGGAATTTTTGTTGTGCTTTCATGGAAATGCTCCCGAAATGATTCAGATTTTTTGGACGTGCATGGGGTGTGAGGCTTGGACACCAGCCGCGACCGACATTATATAAGGGTTTCCCTCAGAAAAATTAACTTGCTGCACTATTTTTTTATCCAGGGCGCAAACGGGGCCAGATCCTTGCCCGCCTCGACAAACCAGGCCCTGCGGGCGATGTCGAATTGCGCGCCCAACGCCTTGACCTGGTCCTTCTCGTGATAGGTGGCCGTCAGGTACTGGCGCGCTCCTGGGGCGGAAGCCGCGGCCGGCCTGGCCTGGTTGCGGGCGATGGCGGCGTCGGCGGCGGCGGCCGACTTGGGCAGGCGCATTTGGGCGATGAAGCCGCTGCGCAGCGCCGCATCGGTGGGCGAGAGCAGCGTCAGGCGCGCGCGCGCGCGGGTGGCGCCGACGTAGAACAGGTTCTCTTCCTCGGCCTTGGGCTGCATCGGATGCGGGAACTCGTCCGCTTGCAGGAAGGGCAGGATCACGTGGTCGAACTCCTTGCCCTTGGCGTTGGCCACGCATTCGATCAGCACCGCCTTGCGTTCGCGCTTGCGGCGCACGAAGGCTTCGCGCGCGTTGAGCGCGGCCCAGAACTCGGCCAGTGTGTGGCCGGAGGCGGCCGCCGCTTCCAGCAGGCCGGCCACGGATTTGTTGACCACGCCCGCTTCGTAGGGACGCACGAAGATGCGGCGCGCCGTCGCCACCAGTTTCACCCGCTCGCACACCTCGGCCAGTACGGCCGCCGCCGGCGTGGCCGGATCGACGCCAGACAGCCAGGCGATGGTGTCGATGACGGCCTTCTTGGTGGCTTGGCTGGCGACGTCGCGGTAGTTGGGCTCATCGCCGTCGCGCCGTTCGTCCTCGATCAGGAACAACTCGCCCAGCAGCGCCGGGTCCTTGATGATCTGGGCCTTGAAGTTGTCCATGCGGCGCGCCGAGAAGCGCATCTCGCTGAAGGCGGTCATGGCGTCGACGATGGCGCTGCGCACCTGCTCCGTCTTGACGGCGCCGAAGTCCTTCAACGCGATCGCCAGCAGGCCGCGCAGGAACAGGATCTCGTCGCGCTGCAGGTAGCCGGCCATGGCGGGCGTGCGGTAGTCGATGTCGGCTTCGATCAGCGCGTTCTCGATGGCCATCGATTGATGGCGGTCGCGTATCAGGATGGCGCAGCCGTCGAGCGGATGGCCGTCGGCCTTCCACTGCTGGATCGCGGCGATGGCCTGCTGTGCGCAGCCGGCGCTGTTGTCGTAGTGCGCGTGGCGGATCTGCGTGTGCAGCGGCAGGCTCGATTCCACCGCCTTCTGCTTGAACTCCGCCATCGCGTAGGCCAGGTGCGGGCCGTGGCGGTAGCTGTAGGTCAGCGGATAGCGCACCAGCTTTGGATAGTTCTGGGCGAAGCGGCGGTTCAGGTATTCGTCGCTGGCGCCCAGTTTGGCGTGGATCACCTGGTCCTTGTCGCCGGCGCCGACGAAGAAGCACTGCGGCTTGGCGATCAGCGCGTCGAGGATCTGGAACGCCGCTTCGTTCAGGTCGTGCAGCTCGTCGCACAGCACCAGGCGGTAGTCGGGGAAGTGCTCGGCCAGGCGCGCGCCCGCTTGCAGGTTGCTGGCCAGGTCGTAGGTGGCGTCGAACGGGCCGCGGAACACCGCGCCGGCGCCGCCGTCCAGGCGCAGGGTTTCGTATTCCACCGTGGTCAGGTAGTCGGTCAGCGGCACGCCCATGGTTTCGGCGACTTCCTCGATGCCCAGGTATTCGACGTCGGCGGCCAGCGCCATCGTCGCCTTCAGTTGCAGCTGCACGTCGAGGAACTGGGCCAGCGCGATGCTATGGGTTTGCAGGTTCAGGTCTTCCAGGCGGCCGGCATAGCGTTCGCTCACGCGGTCGATCGCGGCCAGCGCAAAATCCTTCAGCTGGCGCGCCTCGGCGCACTGGCGCAGGTCGTCGCCGTCGATGCGGTCCAGTTGCAGGCCGGCGAAATCCTCGAAGGTCAGCACGGCGACCCGGCTGGCCAGTGCATGGGGCACGCCGACGTCGAGCAGGCGCTGGCGCATGACGTCGCGCGCTTCCGGCGTGAAGGTCAGGGCCAGGATCTGTTCCGGCGCCAGTTTGCGCGCCAGCGCCTCGCCGATGCGGATCGCCAGCGTGGTGGTCTTGGCGGCGCCAGCGTTGGCGTCCACCAGCACCACCTTGTTCTGCGCTAGCTGAATGGCGGTCTGCTCGGGAGTCGGGATCAGGCCTTGCGGGGTGAAGCGGGGAGGATTGGCATCGTTCATTTACTGCATTATAGCGGCCGGCACGCGGATGCCGGTGGCCGATGCCGTCGTCGCGGACGGCGCGGCCGGCTTCGGCCGCAGGCGCGCGGTGGCGCCTTCGATGAACTGGGCGCTGAACACACGCCGTTCGACCTGGGATTCACGGCTGTCGATGACGGTGCACAGCAGGCTGGCCGCCGCGCTGGCCATCTTGGGCATGGGCTGGCGCAGCGTGGTCAGGTTGTAGCTCAGCCAGTTGGACGGCTCGACCGCGTCGAAGCCGGCCACCGACAGCTGGCCCGGCACGTCGATGCCCAGCTCGTGGCGGGCGCAATCGAGGCAGCCGATGGCCATGACGTCGCTGCCGCAGATGATGGCGTCCGGGACGCCGCCCATTTGCGCGATCAGCGCTTTCAGGCCGGTGGCACCACTTTTATAGTCGTACTCGCCCGGCACCACGACCGGCGGCGGCAGGCCCAGTTCGGCCAGGCGTTCGCAGGCGCCGCGATGGCGTTCGCTGGCGACGCTGGAATCGGCGCTGCCGCCGATGATGCCGAAGCGCCGATGGCCGGCGGCGGCCAGCCGCGAGACCAGCATGCGGCCCGCTTCCAGATGGTCGCAGGTGACGGTGTTGACCGACTGGTCGCGCAGGGTGCGGTTGAACAGCACCAGCGGCATGTGGCGGCGCTCGAATTCGGCCACGTGTTCGTCCGACAGGCGGGCGGCGGCGATCACGCCGTCGACCTGGAATTGCCAGACGTCGGCCAGCACGCGCTCGACATCGGACTCGCGCGCCAGCGGGAACAGCAGCACGCGCTTGCCCAGGGTGGTCAGCTGCTGGCTTAGTTCGGCCAGCAGTTCCGGGTAGTAGAGGTTGGCCTGGTTGGTGATCAGCACCGCGACCATGTTGGAGCGGCGCGTGATCAGGCTGCGGGCGGCGGCATTGGGGATGTAGTCCAGCAGCGCGGCGGCCTTCATCACCCGGGCGTGGGTGGACTTGGATACGCTGGCGCCGGGCTTGAAGCAGCGCGACACCGCCGATTGCGATACGCCAGCCACCAGCGCCACGTCATACGAGGTGACGCGGCGGGCTTCACGGGCAATACTGGCTTTGTGTTCAGTCGCGCAGACTTCGATTGTCGGCTTGGTCTTGGTCATCGTCTCGTTACGTGCGTGGTGTTGCTTGCATCTTCGTTAGTTAATCGAGCATAATCAAAAACTTACTCAATGGCAATAATAATCGATTTTCTTTCAAGAAATATTGAACCAGGTGTGGTCCCGCTGCAATTTTTCCTGAAAGACGGGGTTTTCTGATAAGATAACGCCCCTTTATTCACGTGAAGGGTCGACATGGCCATTGCTTGCGGCGTCGATTTTGGCACGTCAAATTCCACGGTGGGCTGGGTGCGTCCCGGACACCCGGTGATGTTGGGACTGGAAGACGGCAAGACCACCTTGCCGTCGGTGGTTTTCTTCAACGCCGAGGACGAAGAAGTCACCTTCGGACGTGCAGCGCTGGCCGAATATCTGGCCGGCTACGAGGGGCGTTTGATGCGCTCCATGAAGAGTTTGCTCGGGACCAGTCTGATTGACGGTCAGACCGAGGTGGGTGGCCGCGCGCTGCCGTTCCGCGCGCTGCTGGCCCAATTCATCGGTGAAGTGAAGCGCCGCGCCGAGCAGTCGGCAGGGCGCCAGTTCACGTCGGCCGTGTTCGGCCGCCCCGTTCATTTTATCGACGACAGCAAGGAAAACGACCAACTGGCCGAGGATACGCTGGCCGAGGTGGCCCGTTCCGTCGGCTTCAAGGACATCGCCTTCCAGTTCGAGCCGATCGCCGCGGCGTTCGACTACGAGTCGCAGATCACCCGCGAGGAACTGGTGCTGATCGCCGACATCGGCGGCGGTACCTCGGACTTTTCGCTGGTGCGCCTGTCGCCCGAGCGCGCCACCAAGACCGAACGCCGCGACGACATCCTGGCCAACGGCGGCGTGCACATCGGCGGCACCGACTTCGATAAATACCTGAGCCTGTCGTCCGTGATGCCGTTGCTGGGCTACGGCAGCCGTCTGCGCAATAACAGCGAAGTGCCGTCCAGCTACTTCTTCAACCTGGCGACCTGGCACACCATCAACCAGGCCTACACCAAGAAAATGTGGACCCAGCTGTCCGACCTGTTGCGCGATTCGGCCGAGCAGGAAAAGCTGGGCCGCCTGCAAAAGCTGATCGACCAGCGCGCCGGCCACTGGCTGGCGATGAAGGCCGAGGAGGGCAAGATCGCCCTGTCCGACGCCGTCAAGGTGCAGCTGGAGCTGGACCGCCTGTCGCCGCCGGTGACGCTGGAGCTGGACCGCGCGCAGTTCGACGACGCCATCGGCCACCTGGTCGGCTCGGTTGAGAACACCGTGCTGAGCCTGCTGCGCGACGCCGGGGTGGCGCCTGCCGACGTGGATACGGTATTCTTCACCGGCGGTTCCAGCGGCGTGCGCATGCTGCGCGAGCGCATCGGCGCGCTGGTGCCGACGGCCCGCAAGGTTGAAGGCGACCTGTTCGGTAGTATCGGCGCCGGCCTGGCGCTGGATGCCGTGCGCAAGTTCGGCTAAATTAAAAGGAACACCATGCTCGACCAACCCATCGTCATGCTCGACTTCGAGACCACCGGCCTGTCGCCCGATATGGGCGACCGCATCACCGAGGTGGCGGCGTTGCGCATCGTCGGCGGCAAGGTGGTCGAGCGTTATGTCACGCTGATTAACTGCCATGTGCGGATACCGTCCTTCATCACCGGCCTGACCGGCATCACGCAGGCGATGGTCGATGGCGCGCCGCCGGTGTCGCAGGTGGTGCCGGAGCTGCTGGACTTTATCGGCAGCGACGCGCTGTCGGCCCACAACGCCAGCTTCGACGATAAGTTCCTGCGCGCCGAGGCGGCCCGGCTGGGCCTGACGCCCGGCTACCAATCGCTGGTGTGCTCGCTGAAATTGTCGCGCCGCGTGTTTCCCAAGTTGTCGAGCTACAAGCTGGGCAATCTGTCGGGCGAGCTGGGCATCCGTTTCAAGAGCGCTGCCCACCGGGCCGAGTCGGATGCGGAAGTGGCGGCCGAGGTGCTGATCCACATCGGCAAGCACATCGGTTCGACCTACGGCATCGCCGGCGTCGATCCGGCCTTGCTGGTGGCGATCAACAAACTGGCGGCCGCCAAAGTCCACCAATTCCTCGAAAAACAAAAAGTCCGCTGAAAATCTGTGGCGCGCATTACAATACCGGCACTGATGGTCCGATAGTTGGTATTTTGTGAATATACGCCGCAACTTCTTGTATGTGCTGCTGTCGCTTCTGCTGGTGTTCTCCCAGCAGATGGGGTACTCGCACGCGCTGTCGCACGCTACGGCTGCGAACGGCGTGGTGCAGGCCGCCGTGCAGCAGGACGACGATGCCAGCAGCGGTATCACCAAGCTGGGGCTGGATCACAATTGCGCGCAATGCCTGGCGTTTGCGCAGATCGCCTCCGCCGCCGACACCCATTTCTATTCCTTCCCGCTGGCTGCCAATACGTCGGTGGCCGTCACCCATACGCCGGCGCCGCTCGATTGCCGGCGCACCGTCTGCGGCTTCCGATCGCGCGCGCCGCCCGTCCTGTCCTGATCGCACACCCTTGATCCGTCACCGCTGCCGCTTCCGCAGAGGTGCGGC
Organism: Duganella sp. GW821-FHT07G03; assembly: GCF_059418605.1. NCBI lineage: Bacteria > Pseudomonadati > Pseudomonadota > Betaproteobacteria > Burkholderiales > Oxalobacteraceae > Duganella > Duganella sp. GW821-FHT07G03. The sequence goes on along the minus strand of NZ_JBWKQE010000009.1, from coordinate 47,295 downwards.
TTATCGTAGCTATCTACAGGATTTGACATGTTGAAACACAAAGTGATGATGGCCGCCTTGAGCGTGGCCGTGGCGGCCCCGCAGGCCTACGCCGCAGATAAAAAAGAACAGAAGGAACTGGCGGAAATCCGCGCCGAGATCCGCCAGATGAAGCAGGCCTACGAGGCGCGTCTGCAGGCGATGGAGCAGCGCTTGCAGCAGGCTCAGGCTGACAACGCCGCCGCCAAGGCGCAGATCGCGGCGATCGGTGCGCCGGCGGCTTCGGCCCAGGCCGCTGGCGCCACGCCTGCGGTCGCCGCATACGTCGAAACGCCGGCAGCGCCCGCCAACCCGGCGCCGACCGGCGGCGCCAACCCGGCCAGCAATCTGTTCAACCCGAACATCTCGATGATCCTCGGCGGCACGCTGCAAAACCTGAAGCAGGACCCGACCCAGTACCGCCTGCAGGGCTTCGCGCCAAGCGGCGGCGAGGCAGGTCCCGGCAAGCGCGGCTTCAACCTGGGCGAATCCGAACTGACGATGGCGGCCAATATCGACCCGCAGTTCGCCGGCCAACTGACCTTCTCGCTGAACGGCGAGAACCAAGTCAGCGTTGAAGAAGCCTTCGTGCAGACGCGCGCCATGGAGAACGGCCTGAACATCAAGGCCGGCCGTTTCCTGTCATCGATCGGCTACCTGAACGGGCAGCACGCCCACACCTGGGACTTCGTCGACGCGCCGCTGGCGTATCAAGCCTTCCTCGGCGGCCAGTACAAGCCGGACGGCGTGCAAGCCAAGTGGCTGGCGCCGCTCGACCAGTTCCTGGAAGTCGGCATGGAGGCCGGCAACGGCACCGCCTTCCCGGGTAACGACCGCAACAAGAACGGCGCCGGCGCCGTCAGCGTGTTCGCCCACCTTGGCGACGATATCGGCAATTCGTCCAGCTACCGCGCGGGTGTGTCTTACCTGCATACGGGCGCCGAACGGCGCGCTTACCAGGACCAGGGCCTGAGCAATAGCTTCAGCGGAAAATCGACGATGTGGATCGCCGACGCCATCTACAAATGGGCGCCGAACGGCAACCCGACCAACACCAACTTCAAGCTGCAAGGCGAGTACTTCCGCCGCAAGGAAAGCGGCACGCTGAACTACGCGGTCGAGACCGACGCGGCGGCCAGCGGCAACTACCGCAGCATGCAGTCGGGCTGGTATGTGCAAGGCGTCTACCAGTTCATGCCGACCTGGCGCGCAGGCCTGCGCTACGACCGGCTGTCGTCCGGTTCGCAGCGCATCGGCCTGATCGACAGCGGCGCGCTGGCCTGGGCCGACTTGCCGATACTCGAAGCCTACAACCCGTCGCGCAGCAGTTTCATGATCGACTACAGCCCGTCCGAATTCTCGCGCCTGCGCTTGCAACTGGCGCGCGACCAGTCCCGTCCAGGTGTCACCGACAACCAGATTTTCCTTCAATACATCATGAGCCTGGGCACGCACGCGGCCCACTCGTTCTAAAGGAGCAGGCATGAAACGCACACTCAAACATCTGCTGGTCGCCGCAGCCTGCGTAGCGGCCACCTCGGCGCACGCCGCCGTCAACGTACTTGCCTGCGAGCCGGAATGGGAAGCGCTGGCCAACGAGCTTGGCGGCGACAAGGTCAAGGTCTCCAGCGCCACCAACGCGCTGCAAGACCCGCACCGCATCGAAGCGCGGCCGAGCCTGATCGCGCGCACGCGCAACGCCAACCTGCTGGTGTGCACCGGACTGGAGCTGGAAGTGGGCTGGCTGCCGGTGCTGGTCCAGCAATCGGGCAACAGCAAGATCGCCGCCGGCCAGCCGGGCAACTTCGAGGCGGGCGCCTTCGTGCCGCGCCTCGACGTGCCGAACAAGGTCGACCGCAGCGAGGGCGATGTGCATGCCGCCGGCAATCCGCACATCCAGCAGAATCCGCACAATATCGCGCTGGTCGCCGTGGCGCTGGCCAAGCGCCTGGCCGAGCTGGACCCGGCCAACGCCGCCTACTATCAAGCGCGCCAGAAGGACTTCGCGGCGCGCTGGGATGCTGCCATGCTCAAGTGGGAGAAGCAGGCTGCGCCATTGAAAGGCGTGGCCGTGGTCGAGCACCACAAGAATATGGAGTACCTGATGGGCTGGCTGGGCCTGCACCAGGTCGGCACGCTGGAACCCAAGCCGGGCGTGGAGCCGAGCGCGGCGCACCTGTCCGAGCTGCTGTCGCAGTTGCAGCGGGCGCCGGCCAAGATGGTGATACGCGCCGCCTACCAGGATGGCCGCGCCTCGCAGTGGCTGTCCGAGCACGCCAAGATTCCGGCCGTGGTGCTGCCGTTCTCCGTCGGCGGCGACGACAAGAGCAAAGACTTGTTCGGCCTGTTCGATTCGACTGTACAACGCTTGATGGATGCAAATAAATGAACGCTGAAGCGCTCGATCTGATGATCGTCCTGCCGGCCTTGCTGGCCGGCCTGTTGGTGCTGCTGACCCACGTGCCGCTGGGCGCGCAGGTGCTCAAGCGCGGCATCGTGTTTATCGACCTGGCGATCGCGCAGATCGCGGCGCTGGGCGTGATCATCGCCGGCGCCGCCGAGCTCGATCCGCAAAGCTGGGCGGTGCAGGCCGCCGCCGCCGCCGCCGCCGTGCTGGGCGCGCTGCTGCTGACGTGGACCGAAAAACGCTGGCCGGAAGTGCAGGAAGCGCAGATCGGCGTGATGTTCATCCTGGCCGCGACGGCCGGCTTGCTGCTGGTGGCCCACAATCCGCACGGCGGCGAACACTTGCAGGATTTGTTGGCCGGTCAGATTTTGTGGGTGCGCTACGAACAGCTGCTGTTGCCGGCGATCGGTACGGTGGTGATCTGCGGGCTGTTGTACTTCCTGCGCGAACGCTTGAGCCGGTTGGGCTTCTACCTGATCTTCGCGCTGGCGGTCACGGCGTCGGTGCAACTGGTGGGCGTATATCTGGTGTTCACCAGCTTGATCGTTCCCGGCCTGGCCGTGCGTCACTATGTCGGCAAGAAACGCCTGGTGTTGGCCTACCTGATCGGCGCAGCCGGCTACGCCAGCGGACTGGTGCTGTCGACGCTCTACGATTTGCCGTCGGGCGCCTTGATCGTCTGGTGCCTGACGATAATAGCCATTGCCGTCTATGCATTGGGTCCCAAACCGGATGGCGCGCCTCGCGTGGCCCATCACTAGAAACGATATCATTTCACTATGGCTCGTTTGAGCGTAGTCAAACCCGAGCCGGGGCCGCGTTTTACACTTTAACCAACATTGTTGTGGTGTTGGCCAGAGGTGTACCATGAAGAATCAAAGCTCGGCGAGGGCAGGATACGACACTTTTCTCTGGTACCGGGAGGCGGCCGAACGCGGCAATCCTTACGCCCAGTTCAATCTGGGCCTGGTCTATAAAAAAGGGCAGGATGTGGCGCGCGACGAGGTCCGCGCCTTTTACTGGATGTCCAAGGCGGCCCAGCAGGGGCTGGCGTTCGCGCAGAATCACCTGGGCGTGATGTATTTCAACGGCCGCGGCGTCGCCCATAGCGACAAGGAAGCCGTGCGCTGGTTTCGCGCGGCAGCGCTGCAAGGCGAGGTCTCGGCGCAGCAAAATCTCGGGCAGATGTACAAGAAGGGCCGCGGCGTGGCGCGCAACGACGAAACCGCCTTGTCGTGGTTCTACCGCGCCTCCGAGCAGGGTGTCGCCAGCGCGCAGACTTTGCTGGGCGAGGCTTATGTGCACGGCATGGGGGTGCGCCGCAACTATCCGCTGGCACTGGCCTGGTTCCGCAAGGCGGCGCTGCAAAACGATGCCAGCGCCCAGCTCAATCTCGGTTTGATGTACAAGCACGGCCACGGGGTGGCGCGCAGCGACGGGCAGGCCCTGGCCTGGTTCCGGCAGGCCGCCGCCCAGGGCTGCGCCGTCGCGCAGCGGCTGGTGGGCGTGGCCTATGCCGAGGGGCAGGGCGTGGTGGCCGACCAGCTGCGTGCCTATGCCTGGTTGCTGCGGGCGGCGGAACAGGAAGACGCCGACGCGCAATTCAATCTCGGCATCATGCTGGCCAACGGCAAGGGCGTGGACCGCGACGACGAGCTGGCCTTCACCTGGTATCGCCGCGCCGCCGAGTCCGGCCATGTGCTGGCCCAGTACAACCTCGGCGGCATGTACGCGCGCGGACGCGGCGTGGCGCGCGACGAACAGCGGGCCTTGGAGTGGTACCGCCTGGCGGCCGAGCAGGGGGCGCCGAACGCCCAGTTCAATGTCGGCGTGATGTACGCCAACGGCCACGGCGTGGCCAAGGACGAGGCGCGCGCGGTGGCCTGGTATCGCTGCGCGGCCGAGCAGGGCGACGCCAGCGCGCAGAACAATCTGGGCGTGATGTACGCCAACGGCCTGGGCGTGGCGCGCGACGAGGAGCTGGCCGTGAGCTGGTACGGCAAGGCGGCCGAGCAGGGCCATGCACTGGCGCAGTTCAACCTGGGCGGCATGTATGGCAGCGGGCGCGGCGTCGTGCGCGACGACGAGAAATCCTGCATGTGGCTGACGCTGGCCGCCGAAGCCAGCGAACTGGCGGCAGCCAGCAACCGCAAGAAGTCCGAGCTGGATCTGTCGCCGCAGGCGATGGCGGCGGCCGCCGAGCAGGCACACCGTTGGCGGGCCGCCCATGCGACGCAGGCGCGTCCGGCCTGAACCGTTCAGTTGGCCTGTTGGCGGCGATCCACGAACAGGCTGTTGCCGTGGATTTTCTTGGCTTGCCTCTTCGATTCCGCCGCCGCGGTGGCGATCTGGTGGTGGGTGTAGTACTGGTGCGGTTCGACGCGGATCGCACCGATCGACAAGCTCATCAGCGAATAAAACACTTTCTTTCCCTGCCGGTCTTCGCTGATGTAGCCGCCGCGCTCGCGGTCTTCTATGCTGTAGAAATCCTGCACTTGCCGTTCGAACTCTTCCAGGATGACCTTGCAGCGGGCTTCCCAGTCTTCGCTCTGGAACAGGATCATGAAGTCGTCGCCGCCGATGTGGCCGACGAAGTCGCGGTCGGCGTCGGTACGCTTGCTGAGCAGGCGGCCGGTCAGCTGGATCACGTCGTCGCCGCGGCGATAGCCGTAGACATCGTTGAACGGCTTGAAATGGTCGAGGTCGAAATAGCAGACCCAGAAGCGCGTGCCGCTTTCCAGCAGGCGGTCGATATGCTCGTTGATCGGCACATTGCCCGGCAGCTGGGTCAGCGGATTGGCATAGCGCGCGGCGTTGATCTGCATCTGCGTGATCTCGCGCATCAGGTCGTGGCCGGTGCCCATGCCCAGGTAGCGCCCCTGGTCGGTGATGATGAAGCCGTTGAACAGCTGGTGGGCGTCGGCCTGCACCATGCGGAAGCTCAGGTCTTGCAGGCTGGTGTCCTTGTCGGCGATCAGCGCGTTGCTGTCCATGAACTGCTTGCACGACTTCTTGCCGTACAGCTCGCGCTGGTAGGGACGGGCGAAGTGCTCGATCATGTCGAAGCGGCTGACCAGGCCCAAGGGCACGCCGTCGTCCACCACCGGGATGATCAGCAGCTTGGGATGGCGCACGAAGATTTCGTACAGCTCGTTGTTGTTCATGCAGGACGGCACCGAGTCGGTCTGATGCAGCAGCTTGTAGATGCTGGCGCCGTTCTTTTCCGCGCCGCGCTGCGGATAGACCGCCACGCCGTTGCGCGCCAGCGCCTTGACCACCTCGGCCGGCGCGGCGCGGGCCGGCTGGGCGTGCGGCCGGCCCAGGTGGTAGCCCTGGCCGAAGGCGACGCCGACATCGCGCAGCACCAGCAGCTCGGCCTGGGTCTCGATGCCCTCGGCGATCACCAGCGTGTTGGATTTCTCGGCGATTTCCTGGATCGAGCGCACGAACTGCAGCTTGACCGGATCGTGGTTGATGCCCTGGATGAAGTGCATGTCGATCTTGACATACTCGGGCCGCAGCTCCGACCACAGCCGCAGGCTGGAAAAGCCTTCGCCCAGGTCGTCGATGGCGATCTGGAAGCCCATGTTACGGTAATGCAGCACCGCTTCGCGCATCAGCTCGTAGTCGTAGGTCGGCTGGTTTTCGGTCAGTTCGATGATGACGCGGTCCGGGTTGATGCCAATCTGGTGGATGTATTCCAGCGTCTCGCCGTGCGGCGCGTCGCGTTGCATCAGGCATTCCGGGCTGACGTTGAGGAACAGCTTGCCGGGCAGTTCAAGCTCGGCAAAGCGCTCCAGCACCACGCGCCGGCACAGGTGCTCGACCTCGACCGTGAGGCCGTTGGCGCGCGCCACCTTGAACAGATTCATCGGCGCATGCAGGGGGCTGTCGGACGGCCCCCGTATCAAGCCCTCGTAAGCGATGATTTCACCGCTCTGCATGTGTACAATCGGCTGGAACAGCGCGCTCAGCTGGCGGCGCGCCAGGATATCGTACAGGTGGGCGCGCAACACCGCCTCCTCGTCCTCGGCCTTGGGCGGAAGATAGATGATGTTGGGGCTGAGTACGGAATTCACGGTGAGTGCTTGCCAAAAGTCGGTTTAACTGCACAATGTTAATTACCTTTTGTGACTGCATGATGACCTGCGGAAATAATTAGCGACAAACTGCGAAAAACCGTGCCGTAGGTTATTGCCCACGCGCTACAATCTAAGCTGTACAACCACCGAGATCAGGCTTCCCATGCTCCGTCACGCCCTACGCCAGACCCTGTCGACCTTGTTATTGCTGAGCGCAGCAAGCGCCGGGGCCACCGGCATCACTGTGCAAGTGCTGGACGCCGGCGGCAAGGCCCTGGCCGATACCGTGGTCTATGTCGAGCCGGAAAGCGGTGCGGCCAGCGGGCGGGCGCCGGCCACCGCGGAGATCGAGCAGAAGGGGCTGAAATTCGTGCCCCTGGTCAGCGTGGTGCAGACCGGCGCCAAGATATTTTTCCCGAACAACGACAAGGTCAGGCACCATATTTACTCGTTCTCGCCGGCCCATAAATTCGACCAGAAGCTGTACTCCGGCCAGTCGGCCTCGCCGCAGGTATTCGACAAGGCGGGTACGGTGGTGCTGGGCTGTAATATTCATGACAAAATGCTGGCCTATGTCAAAGTCGTCGACACGCCGTATTTCGCCAAGACCGACGCCAGCGGCGGCGCCCACATCGAGCTGCCGGCCGGCGGCAAGTACGTGGTCAAGGCCTGGCACTACAACACGGTCGGCGGCGCCACGCCGGAGCAGGCGGTGACGGTGAGGGCGGGCGATGCGCCGGCCAGCGCCGCCTTCAGGCTGCCGATGAAACCAATCGTGGCCGACGATCCATCGTCGACCACACTGTAAGGGATAGCCCGAGCATGCGCATGCGCTTCCGCAGCCTGGAGAGCCGTATCGTCACACTGTTCCTGGTGTTGATCGTGGCTGTGCAGGTGATCGGCCTGCTGGTGATCCAGCGTGGCATCGACAACAATGCGCGCCTGTCCATCAGCAGTGAGCTGGGCAACGGCGCCAAGGTGTTCCGCCGCCTGCTGGAGCAGAACGCGCAGAACCTGCGCTTTGGCGCCCGTCTGCTGGCGCGCGACACCGCCTTTGTCGCCACCATCGGCAACAACGACGAGAACGATCGCGGCACCATCCTGTCCGCGCTGGACAACAGCGGCAAACGCATCAAGGCCTCGCTGTCGATGCTGATCAGCGCCGACCGCAAGATCAGCGTCGCCACCAACAACGAACAGGCGGCCGCGCTGGAGCAGCAGGTTGCCGGCATGCTCGACGCCGCCGAGTCCTCGGTCGGCGCCAGCGGCATCGCCATCGTCGAACACCGGCCTTACCAGATCGTGGTCATGCCCATCCTGGCGCCAAGGACTATCGGCTGGATCGTCATGACCTTCCCGATCGACCGCCAGCTGGCCAGCGACATGCGCGAAATCAGCGCGCTCGATACCGCCGTGCTGACCCGCGACGCGCAAGGCAAATGGCTGGCCGTGGGCTCAACCTTCGCCGGCCCGGTGACGCAGAGCGTGGTCGACCAGCTGCAAGCCTTGCCCGGCACGCCGGTCGGCCCGTTCGACCTGTCGCTGGCGGCCGGCCAGTACAGCGCGCGCCTGCTGGCGATCGGCCAGGATGGCGGCCAGACCGCCAACGTCCTGCTGGCCCGCTCGATCGACGAGGCGACCGCGGAATACAGCCGCCTTGAACGCTGGCTGATCGGCCTGACGCTGGGCGGCATCCTGGTTTCTGCGCTGGCCATCGTGTTCACCGCCAAGCGCATCGCGCAGCCGATCAGCGAGCTGGCCGTCACCGCCAGGCGCCTGGAGCAGGGCGATTACAAGGGCCAGATCGACACCAGCCGCGAAGACGAAATCGGCGCCCTGGCGCACGCCTTCGACGCCATGCGCGAGGGGATCGCCAAGCGCGAACAGGAGATTCGCCGCCTGGCGTACTGGGACACGCTGACCAACCTGCCGAACCGCGCGCAGTTCGTGCTGCTGCTGAACGACGCCCTGGCCGATGCCGCCAAGCGCGAGGAAACCGTGTTCGTGTTGATGATGGACCTGGACCGCTTCAAGCACGTCAACGACGTCATGGGCCATAGTTTCGGCGACGCCTTGCTGCGCCAGGTGGCCGGCCGCTTGCAGCTGCTGCTGGCCAATCGGCGGCAATCGTCGGCCCAGGTGGCGCGACTGGGCGGCGACGAATTCGCGGTGCTGCTGCCGTCTTCCGACCTCGATGCCGCCCGCCGCGTGGCGGCCGAGATCCTGCAGGCGCTGGAGACGCCACTGTCGCTGGAAGAGCAAACGGTGGACATTGGCGCAGGCCTGGGCATCGCCGGCTATCCGGAACACGGCAACGACGGCGAGGCGTTACTGAGCATGGCCGAGGTGGCGATGTACGCGGCCAAGCAGCGCAACGACGGCGCCGTGGTGTACGACGCGGCGATGGACAAGTCCAGCGAGCAGAGCCTGTCGCTGTTGACGGAGCTGCGCAACGCCATCGAACGCAACGAGTTCCGCCTGCATGTGCAGCCGAAGATCAGGCTCGATACCGGCGAGGTGGTGGGCATGGAGTCGCTGGTGCGCTGGGCGCACCCGGAGCGCGGCAACGTGTTCCCCGACGAGTTCATTCCCTTCGCCGAGCAGACCGGCTTTATCCGCGTGCTGACCCGCTGGGTGATGGAGAAATCGGCTGAGCTGTGCCAGGAGCTGACGGCCAAAGGTTATCCGCTCAAGGTCTCGGTCAACCTGTCCACGCGCGACCTGCTGGACCAGGACCTGCCGGCCAAGTTTGCCGAAACGCTGGCGCGCTACCAGCTGGCTCCCAGTTCGTTCTGCCTGGAGATCACCGAGAGCGCCATCATGGACGACCCGGTGCGCGCCCAGCACACGCTGGAGCGCCTGAGCGCCATGGGCGTCGATTTGTCGATCGACGATTTCGGCACCGGCTATTCGTCGCTGGCCTACCTCAAGCGCCTGCCGGTGAATGAACTGAAGATCGACAAGTCCTTCGTGCTGAATATGGAGAACGACATCGGCGACACCAAGATCGTCCGCTCCACCATCGACCTTGGCCACAACATGGGCCTGCGCGTGGTGGCCGAGGGCATCGAGAGCGAGGCCGTCTGGCGCCTGCTGGCTGATCTGGGCTGCGACCAGGGGCAGGGCTACTTCATGAGCCGTCCCATCCCCGGCGACCAGCTCATCGCATGGCTGGAAAAGTGGCAAGCGCCGGCCGCCAACGTGGCGCCGGACTACAACGCCATCGATATCGGCAGCTGAATTTTCAGCGAGCCGTATCCTGCTCCATCCCGGAAATTTGCGTTTCGGTTGGCTTAATCTGCGGTATGTCGCATAGCCCGCGACTTCATTCCGCGGCATCACTAAGCTAGCGCGATACCAACTATCCCAGGAGGCCCCATGCAGCGTCTGCTCGCCGGTATCTTTGTTGCTGCCGTTTTTCACGGTAACGTCTTCGCTGCCGAATCGCTCGCTCCGGCATTCGTGCCGGCCGCATTCAAGCTGCAAAGAGGGCAGCCGAACGAGCTGATGGTGCTCGGCACGGCCCATCTGTCGCAATTGCCGAAGTCCTTCGATCCGGCCAATTTGAGCTTGCTGATGGAGCGCCTCGCGGGCTGGCAGCCCAAGGCCATCGCCATCGAGGCGCTGTCCGGGGCGCAGTGCGCGTACCTGCGCAGCTACCCTGAACGCTATGACGATACCGTCAAGACCTATTGTTGGGACCCGGCGCCGGCCGCCAGCGCCACCGGCCTGGACGTGTCCGCCGCGACCGCGCAAGTGGACCGGACGCTGGCCGCGTGGCCGGCGGCGCCAACGCCAGCCCAGCGGCGCAAGCTGGCGTCGCTGTTCCTGGCGGCCGGCGAACCCGCCTCGGCAACGGTGCAATGGCTGCGTCTTCCGGCCAGCGAGCGGCACGCCGGTGACGGCCTGAATGACAAGCTGGTGGAACTTCTGGGCCGGCTGCGTCTAAAGCGCGATGAAATTTATCTGATTGCCGTGCCGCTCGCGGCCAGCAATGGGCATGAGCGGGTCTACCCGATGGATGACCACACGGCAGACTCCGTCGACGCCGATGAAAAAGCCTATGGCGCGGCGATCATGAAAGCCTGGGACAACCCGTACAATGCAGCGCGCAAGCGCCAGGACGATGCCTTGGAAGCCGGGCTGGCGGCACCGGCCGGCGTGCTGGCGCTGTACCGGGCGTATAACAGCGCCAGCGCCGCCGAGCAGGTCTTCCGCAGCGACTTCGGCGCGGCGCTGGAAGAGCCTTCGCCCCAGCATTTCGGCCGCGGCTACGTCAGCTACTGGGAGACACGCAATTTGCGAATGGCCTCGAACATCCGCGAGGCGTCCAGCCTGCTGCCGGGCAGCCGCACCCTGGTCGTCGTCGGCGCGTCGCACAAAGGCTACCTGGAGGCCTACCTGAACGCGATGCACGACGTGCGCATCATCAGCACGGACGCCATCTTGCGCGCCGAATAAAACACGCCGATAACGCTTTCCTATCATTGCTTATTTGTCACAAAGCAAGCTATGATCGACCGCGTGGCGCGGTGTGAGCACTAGTGTCATTGAGCCCCGGCGGCGCCGTAGCCCGGCCCGCCGCTTCCGAATATTCTTCGATCTTATGGACTTTCGCATGAAGCATTTGAAATGCGCGGCCCTGGCGGCCGCCGTGCTGCTGGCGCACAGCGCCTCCGCCCAAACCTGCGCCGTTTCCGGCCCCGGCATGAACTATCCCGTCACCCGCACCGTAGACCAGACCGACGACTACCATGGCGTCAAGGTGGCCGATCCCTACCGCTGGCTGGAAGACGCCAACAGCGACGAGACCCACGCCTGGGTCGTCGCGCAGAACAAGCTGACGCAGGACTATCTGTCGCAGATTCCCGGCCGCGACGCCATCAAGACCCGCCTGACCAAGCTGTGGAATTTCGAGCGTTTCAGCGTGCCGTTCAAGGAAGGCGGCCGTTACTTCTATAGCCGTAACGACGGCCTGCAAAATCAGTCCGTGCTGTACACGATGAAGACGCTGGCCGACGTGCCGCGCATGCTGCTCGATCCGAACACGCTGGCCGCCGACGGCACCGTCGCACTGGCCGGCCTGGCGGTGAGCCCGAACGGCAAATACCTCGCCTACAGCACCGCGGCCTCCGGCTCCGACTGGAACGAGATCAGGGTGCGCGACATCGACAGCGGCACGGACATCGATGACCTCATCAAGTGGGTCAAGTTCTCCAGCACCGCATGGCTGCACGACGGCTCCGGCTTCTTCTACAGCCGCTACGACGAGCCGAAGGAAGCGACCAAGCTGGCCGATGTCAACTACTTCCAGAAGCTGTACTTCCACAAGATCGGCACGCCGCAAAGCGCGGACACGCTGGTCTACGACCGCCCCGACCACAAGGACTGGGGCTTCGGCGGCGAAGTCACCGAAGATGGCCGCTTCCTGATCATCACCGCTTCGCAGGGTACGGAGAACAAGAACCGCGTCTACTACCAGGACTTGTCGCGCAAGGACGCCAAGGTGGTGCCGCTGCTGGAGGACTTCGACGCATCGTATAATTTCATCGGCAACGACGGCATGGTGTTCTGGTTCCGCACCGAGCGCAATGCGCCGCGCGGCCGCATCGTCGCCATCGACACCCGCAAGCCGGGTGTGTTGAACTGGAAGCAGATCGTGCCGGAAACCGCCAACACCATGGTGTCGGCGTCGGTCGTCAACAACCAGCTGTTGGTAGACTACCTGAGCGACGCCCACAGCCTGGTCAAGGTGTTCGACCTGAAAGGCAAGCCGCTGCACGATCTCGAGCTGCCGGGACTGGGCTCTGCGGGCGGCTTCGGCGGCAAGCGTGGCGATGCGGAGACCTTCTATTCCTACACCAGCTTCACCACGCCGACCACCATCTACCGCTACGACCTGAAGGCCAACAGGAGTAGCGTCTATCGCCAGCCTAAAGTGGACTTCGACCCGGCCGCGTTCGAAACCCGCCAGGAGTTCTTCACCAGCCGCGATGGCACCAAGGTGCCGATGTTCATCGTCTCCAAAAAAGGCCTGAAGCTCGATGGCAGCAACCCGACCTACCTGTACGGCTACGGCGGCTTCAACATCTCGCTGACGCCGTCGTTCTCGGTGGCCAACCTGGCGTGGCTGGAAATGGGCGGCGTCTACGTGATGGCCAACCTGCGCGGCGGCGGCGAGTACGGCGAATCCTGGCATGCGGCGGGCACCAAGCTGCAAAAGCAGAACGTGTTCGACGACTTCATCGGCGCGGCCGAATGGCTGGTCGCGCACAAGGTGACGTCGCCGGCCAAGCTGTCCATCGGCGGCGGCAGCAACGGCGGCCTGCTGGTCGGCGCGGCGATGACGCAGCGTCCCGATTTGTTCGCGGCGGCGATCCCGCAGGTGGGCGTGCTCGATATGCTGCGCTTCCATAAGTTCACCATCGGCTGGGCGTGGACTTCGGACTACGGTTCGTCCGACAACGCCGACGAGTTCAAGGCGCTGGTCAAGTACTCGCCGCTGCACAACCTGAAGAAGGGCACCTGCTACCCGGCGACCATGATCACCACCGCCGACCACGACGACCGCGTGGTGCCGGCGCATAGCTTCAAGTTCGCCGCCACCGCGCAGGCCGACCAGGCAGGCGCCGCGCCTATCCTGATCCGCATCGACAGCAAGGCGGGCCACGGCGCCGGCAAGCCGACCACCAAGCAGATCGAGGAAGTGGCGGACCGCTGGGGCTTCCTGAGCCGCGCGCTGAAGATGGATGGTGCTACGGAGGCCGTCAAAGCGGCAGGCCAGCAGTGAGGGCCGCGCCAGTCGCCGGGCCGCTGCTGTGCGCCATCCTGATGCTGGGCGTGGCGCCGGCGGCGCCGGCGCTGGCGGCAGCCGCCGAAGGTGCGCCTGCGCCTTCGGCAAAGAAGATCGCCGATGTCACGCACGGCCTGCAATCGCAGCCGGGCTTCATCGACCTGTGGCGCGATACCGACAAGGGCAGGGTGCTGCTGTCCGTATCAGCGCTGGAGCAACCCTTTCTGCTATTGAGTTCCCTGCCTTATGCACTGGGCTCGAACGACGTTGGCCTGGATCGCGGCCAACCGGGCGAGATGCGCATGGTGCATTTTGAGAAGCACGGTGCGCGCCTGTTCCTCGTGCAGGAAAATACCAACTTCATCGCCGCCTCGGCGGACAAGGATGAACGTGCCGCCGTCGCCGAATCGTTCGCCAGCGGCGTGCTGTGGTCCGGCGAAATCCTCGCCAGCGAAGGCGAGCGCCATGTGATCGACTTCTCCAGCTTCCTGCTGGCGGATCGGCACGGCGTCGGCGCGCGGCTGACTGCGACCAAGCAGGGCGCCTACCAGATCGATGCGGCGCGCAGCGCGGTGCTGGCGGAGCAGGCCAAGGCCTTCCCCGACAACGTCGAACTGGAAGCACTGCTGACCTTTGCGGGCCCCGGACAAGCGGAGTACGTGCGCCAGGTCGCGGCCGATGCCAGCAGCCTGTCGCTGCGCCAGCGCATCAGCATGGTGCGCCTGCCTGCGGCGGGCTGGCAACCGCGCAGCTATCATCCGTATTCCGGCGGCTTCGACGTCAACTACTATGATTTCGCCACGCCGCTCGCCAGCAGCATCGACGTGCACTGGCAGGTACGCCACCGGCTTGAGAAAACCGATCCATCCGCTGCGGTCAGCACCGTCAAGAAGCCGATCGTCTATTACGTCGACCGTGGCGCGCCGGAGCCGGTGCGCTCGGCGCTGATCGCCGGCGCTTCATGGTGGGCCAGCGCCTTCGAGAAGGCCGGCTTCAAGGACGCTTACCGCGTCGAACTGCTGCCCGAAGGCGCGGATGCGATGGACATCCGCTACAACGTGATCCACTGGGTGCATCGCGCCACGCGCGGCTGGTCCTACGGGAACGCGCTGGCCGATCCGCGCACCGGCGAGATTATCCGAGGCGCTGTGACGCTCGGCTCGCAGCGCGTGCGCCAGGACATCCTGATCGCCGAAAGCCTGCTCGCGCCATATGGCAAGAACGCCCCGGCCGACAAGCAGAAGCTGGCCGAAGCGATGGCGTTGGCGCGCCTGCGCCAGTTGGCCGCGCATGAAGTCGGCCACACGCTGGGCTTTGCCCACAACTTCGCGGCCAGCCGCATGGGCAATGGCTCGGTGATGGACTATCCGCACCCCATCCTCAAGCTGGACGCCAAGGGCAACGTCGATATCGCCGATGCCTACGGCGTCGGCGTCGGTCCGTGGGACGACTACATCGTCAAATACATCTACGGTGATTTCGGCGGCGGCACGCAGGAGCAGGCCGCACTGGCCAAGCTGCGCGCCGAGGCCCGCGCGGCCGGCATGCTGTACTCCAGCGACCAGGACGACCGCTCGCCCGGCTCCAGCCACCCCGACGGCTTGCTGTGGGACTTCGGTCCGGACTCGCTCAAGACCTGGGACCAGCTGGGCGCCGTGCGCCAGCGCGCGCTCCAAACCTTCTCGGTCGACGTGCTGCCCGACGCCCGCCAGATCGGCGAGCTGGAAGCGCGGCTGGTGCCGGTCTACCTGCTGCAACGCTATCAAGGCGAAGCGCTGGCGCGCCTGATCGGCGGCGGCGATTTCGACTACGCCAGCAGCGGCGACGTCAAGGCCGGCCTGGCCAAGGCGGGCATCAAGGCCACGCCGGCGGCGGTGCAGCGCCAGGCCCTGAACCGCCTGGCGGACAGCCTGCGCGCCGAATACCTCGCCTTGCCGGCCGGTGTGCTCGATATCCTGACCCCACCGGCGATGGGCCATGAACGCAGCCGCGAGTACTTCGCCACCCGCATGGATACGGTGTTCGACGCCTTCTCGATCGCCGAGGCGGGCGCCGCGCAGACGGCCGGCTTCCTGCTCGACCCGGCCCGCATCAACCGCGTCGCCTGGCAGCACGCGCGCGACGCGCAGCAGCCGGGCGTGCAGGAAGTGCTGTCGCTGCTGCTGCAGAAAACCTGGAAGCGCGAGCCGGTGCCGGCCTCCGTGGCCGGCGGCGAGGCGGTGCAACTGGCGGCCAACTGGGTGCTGATCGACGCCACCTTGAACCTGCTCGACGGCGGCAAGCTGCATCCGCAGGTCGACGCGGAAGTGCGCCAGTCCACGCGCGAACTGGTGCAGTGGCTGCAAAAGAACCCGGGCAAAGGCGTCACCGCCGACAGCCGCAAACAGGCGGCCGTCCTGATTGCCGCCTACCTGGCCGATCCTCGCAGCGTCAAACTGCGCGCCATGCCGGCCATTCCGCCGGGGGCGCCGATCTGACCTCAAAACCCGTGCGCACCAAAATGATGCCTTATTTCGGTGCGCACGGCCTTGGTGCATGCCCATGCACAAAATAAAAACACCTTGAAATCAAGCACTTAAAATTTGCACCAAATTGGAACGATTATTGCTTTTATCGATACTCGCAACTAATTTTTGCATTATTTTGGGGAGAGATTTTGATGGGTGGATACAAAGACGGCGCCGACGCATTGTTCATATTGCTTGGCGCCATCATGATTTTGGCCATGCACGCCGGCTTCGCGTTCCTGGAGCTGGGCACGGTGCGCAAGAAAAACCAGGTCAACGCGCTGGTCAAGATCCTGGTGGATTTCGCGGTATCGACGATCGCCTACTTTTTCGTCGGCTACAGCATCGCGTATGGCGTCAATTTCTTCTCCTCGGCCGAGGTGCTGGCCGCCAAAAACGGCTATGAGCTGGTCAAATTCTTCTTCCTGCTGACGTTTGCCGCCGCCATCCCGGCGATTATCTCGGGCGGCATCGCCGAACGGGCGCGCTTCCATCCGCAATTGATCGCCACCGCGCTGTTGGTCGGCCTGGTGTACCCGTTCTTCGAGGGGATCGTCTGGAACCACCGCTTCGGCGTGCAGGAATGGCTGGCGTCCGTGTTTGGCGCCGAGTTCCATGACTTCGCCGGTTCGGTGGTGGTGCATGCGGTGGGCGGCTGGATCGCCTTGCCGGCGGTGCTGCTGCTGGGCGCGCGCCGTGGACGCTACATGAAGAACGGCGCCATCGCCGCCCATCCACCGTCGTCGATTCCTTTTCTCGCGCTGGGCGCGTGGATTTTGACGGTGGGCTGGTTCGGCTTCAACGTCATGAGCGCGCAAGCGCTGGACAAGATGAATGGACTGGTGGCCGTCAACTCGCTGATGGCGATGGTCGGCGGCACGCTGGTCGCGCTGCTGATGGGGAAGAACGATCCCGGCTTCGCCTACAACGGCCCGTTGGCCGGGCTGGTGGCCGTCTGCGCCGGCTCCGACCTGATGCACCCTCTGGGGGCGCTGGCCACCGGATGCATAGCGGGCGCCGTGTTTGTCTGGATGTTCACGCTGGCGCAGAACAAATGGAAGATCGACGACGTGCTGGGCGTGTGGCCGCTGCACGGCCTGTGCGGCGCCTGGGGCGGCATCGCCGCCGGTATCTTCGGCCAAAAGGCGTTGGGCGGCATCGGCGGCGTATCGTTGGCGTCCCAGCTGGGCGGCACCTTGCTGGGCGTGGCGATCGCCCTGGCCGGCGGCTTTGCCATCTACGGCGTGCTGAAGGCGACGCTGGGCCTGCGCCTGGATCCGGAAGAAGAGTTCCAGGGCGCAGACCTGTCTATCCACCGCATCAGCTCCACGCCGGAGCGTGAAGCCAATTGGTAGCTTACGGTATGTGGCTGACTGCACCGCGTTGCAGCACATAGTCGCCAGCGCTGGGGGCTGTGAAGTACAGCGTGCCGGCTTCGGGCTTGACTTCGTACTGCACCGGTTGACCGCCCACCTTGGCGACGGACCATATGCCTGTGCCGAGGTCAGTGACCAGCACTTGGACTGGCGAGCTGGACGCCGTCAAGGTAAAGCTGGCCGAGGAACCCAACTCCTTACCGTCCTTGGTGAAGAGCACCGCACGGTCCTGAATCTGCACGCCGGACATCACGTCGGATACGATGGCCGTCGTAGGTAGCGCAGCCGGGCCGCCCGTCGCGTCCATCACCTGCATGACATTCAGGAAGGTGTCCGAGGCGGCTTTGGTGGCGGGCGATATTTCTACTCGCCATGCTCCGGCTTCTTCCGTGTTTTTGACATAGGCGGCGTAGATAGGATAGTTGCTACCCTGGACCGTGTACTCGTTGCCGGCTCCGCCCACTGCTGTGATAACGGCGTTGGCGCCGGCTGGCAGCAGGGTGCGATTGACGAGCTGGCCGTTGTAGCCGACAGTGGCATCCACCCGTTTGATCGTGACGGTATCACCGGCGATCTGCGGTTGGGATTGGCTATGCAACAGCCACGTCTTGGTAAAGCTGTCATTGCTCGACGTAATTTTGTCGAACACGATCAGCGCGGCAGGGTGCGCCGTGTCATTCAGATTCAGGAAAACGAAAGAGCGTTTGACTTCGCTCACCTTGGCCGAATACGCATTGGTCAGGTCGCCCTTCAGATAGCTGTAATCCGGCTTGACCGGGTCGGGGCCGAAGTCCTGCTTCAGTACGCTGGCTACAACGGAACTGCCTTTGGCTGGGCCGTCCAACAAGACATCGGCCGGCGCAGTGCCGAGCAGCTCCGCCTGTGAAAACGACTCGGCTCGATTTTGCGGATTGACCCAGCGCTGGCCGCCGTCATTGGCGCTTGCCTGGAAGGTCTCGGCGGGATCGAAGATTAACAGGCTGTTGTGCGCGATCGTCCGCTTTTGATAGTTCATGTCGTGCAAGCCGCCATAGCCCTGCGTTGGACAGTCCTTCACTCCGGGACAGTTGTCCTTCAACCCCTGATAAATACCGGATGCCGTGGCCAACCCGCCCTTGTAGTAAATCTGGAATTGTCCGGCATCCAGGTGTTGGTGATTCCTGTACTGGACGCTGCCAATCTTCATGCTCGCAACCACGGCGCCAGAAGTCATTTTTACGCCGTCGGACCAGCCGGTACGCGCTACCATCATTCCGTACGGTTCCGGGAAATACTTCGTCAATGGCAGCGATTGCGACACTTGCTCTGACAGCTGCGTATCGCGGAACAGCACGTGCCAGATGTCGTCCAACGCAGCGGAAGTGATGTTGATTTGCTCCGCTACCTTTTGCTGCAACACCATCTCATGCTTCAGAATGGGATCGCTGTAATAGCTCGATGCCAGCAGGTACGGCACTGGCTCAGACCAATACTGGGTGTATTGCATGTATTGCGAATGATAGACATCGCCGTCGCGCAAGAACTGTCCATCCGGCCTGCGCATGTAGATCCAATGATACGGCGTCATTTGCTGCGCCGGATCGAACAGCTTATTGCTACCCATGCGGCGGAAGATCCAGGATGCGAACATGTCGCCGATATAGCGCACCGGCCCGTAGGAGACGCCCTGGTGGTGCGCGTGCGCCGGGTAAGTATAGTTACGCGGCTCGATGTAGTCGGCAAAGAAGCGGCCGGCCACCAGCTGATAAATGGCCGGTGCTTCGTCGTAGAAAGCGACGGCGGCGCCGAGTTGGTCGCGCATCAATAGCGTTTCGCTGCCATGGCCTGTGACCGATCCCTCCTTGGTCGGCGGGAAGCCGATCTCCATTTTTCCGGCGATTTCTACGAACTTGTCAATGAATAACTGGCGCTGATCCGTACTCAGCAGCGGGTAGCACCAGTCGTAGACTATGGCTGAAGTCAGAATGGTGTCGCCGCGCGGTCTGCCATCGTCATCCGGGACGTTGAAATTAACGGTAGTAATAAAGTTGCTCATCATCGCGACCGCTTGCGCACCGCTGGCCTGGTTGCCATCAAGCAGATAATAGAGCGCCTTGGCCCTGATCGATGCCAGCACTGCCGAGCTGTAATTGGATTTGGTCGTATCCGCAGGCGGTGGCAGGACGCCCGTCCCGGGGGCAGCCACGGCGGCGTCCAGGCGGTGGCGTATCAGCTGCAGTTCGGGGGCCGTGAAATGGCTGCGGATTTCGGCAAGGTCGGATGGCATGGCAAACAGGCGCGGGTGGCCAGCGGGCGGCGTGATTGGTAATGCGGCGGGATTAGTCCCAACGCCGGTGGGCATAAATGAAGGCAATGCCGTAACGAAGATGCGGTCCAGTCCAAAATTTTCTGAGAAGGGAGTGAACTTGAGCGTCTGCTTGCCCTTCGTCAGTGTCCGAGTCGTCGCGTACCATCGCCACTCATCGGAGGTGCTGGGCATGGTAACGTTGGGGTTTGAAACCTGCTCCGTGAAGAGGCGCACGGTCCTGGAGCTCAGGTCTTTGGCCAGCCCCCTTATCCAGATTTTGTAGTTGCCGGAATAAGGAATGTCGACATCGTAGGAAAGGTCGAGCAGCCCTTTTGTCGCGGCCATGTACTTGCTACCCGAGGCGGTCGGGCTGCTAGTCAACTTCCACGATGCATTTTCTGGGATGGACTCCGCCTCGATCATCGTATTGACGGGGTAGGATGCGGCAAGAACGTGGGCACTTGCTGCTGCTATGCTCACGCTGAGGATGGTGCGGATAAAACGAGGGGATGGCATTGAACTGGCTCCTTGCAATGTTTACTAATTTATAATTGCAAGGATGATAACGCCAAAATCAGGGCGCCGCCAGTGCCGATGGTCAGCGGTATTCGTGGCGCGGCCTATCGGCCACACTCTATAAAAAAAATACAAAATAATTAATAGTGACATGTCATAATTGTTTTTTTACCTGAATTTTGTGAGGCAACATATGAAGCTCAATCGTATCAGTGCTTTGCTCGTCGGCACATTGTCGTTGGTCGGAGTTATGTCTGCGGCAAACGCAGAGATCCTGGAACTAGACGGCGCGCACGTCCGATTTTTCTACGATAGCGACCTGTGGGGTACTAACGCCGCCACCGTGATCGGTGACACCATCATGTTTGCAATCAGCCCGACCTATTCGATGACCGGGCAGGTCACGCAACCAGGTAGCATTTATTTCGACAGCCGCTCTGGCAATTCCGAATCGGCATTGACCGTGGTTGCCAAAACCGGCTATGAGGTCAAGCTCGGCGTCACGACCGAAATGACCGGCCGCTACCGCGCGATCGGCGGCGACAGCAATGTATCGGCCTCCGGTGTCGGCCTCATCGGTGGTGGCGCCTACGACGGCAGCAGCTACCACGGTTTCGGAACGCGTGAACAATACGGCGTATCGAGCCAGTTCAATTCGGGGCAGCAAGGCAATATGTCCACCTCGGACACCTTCGTTGCGGCTTCTGGACGTTCTTACCAGGCACTGCGGGCCGGCGTGCAGCTCAGTACCGGCATCGTCATCAACGAAGTTGGCGAATCGGAGATCCAGTTCGATGCCTATCGCTACCAATTCAACGTCATCGCCGTGCCTGAGCCGGGTCAATATGGCATGCTGGCGCTTGGCGTGTCGATGTTGGCACTGCTGGCGCGCCGTCGCCGCGCGAACCAGCGCAAGGACATCGACGGCTGACCAGCCTCGGGGCCTTAGCGGTGTATCACCACCAGCAGCGCCTTCGCCTCGGTCTTGCCGACGTTGCGGATGATGTGCTGCTGGTCCCCCGGGTAGCGCGCCGTGCTGCCCAGCTTCATCTTCTTCTTGTCCGGTCCGACTTCCACCTCCACTGAGCCATGCAGCAGTGTCAGGTGCTCCTGCGCGCCGGGATCGTGTCCTTGCGAAGCCAGTTCGCCGCCCGGCGCCAGCGTCAGTTCATACCATTCATATTTACTGGCCAGTTCCAGCGGACCCAGGATGCGCAGCACGTAACCGGCGTGATGGCCGGGCAGGGTGGGGATTTCGTGCGCCTCGATCACGCGGACGGTCTCCGTCTGGCGCTCGGCCGTCGCCAGCAATTCGCCGATCTGTACGCCCAGTGCATTGGCCAGCCGCCAGGTGATGGCGATGGTCGGATTGGCCTTCTCACGCTCGATCTGCGACAGCATCGATTTGGAGACGCCGGCGATGCGCGACAGATCCTCCAGTGTCAGGCCACGGGCCAGGCGCAGCCGCTGGAGGGCGGCGCCGACTTCTGGAGGTGCATTCGTCGAAACGGGTGTTTTCATTGTTTTATTCGGCAGATGGGCTAAATTTCAAGTGAATCGCTGCGCGCGCATGGCTTGCGCAGTGCACAGCTGTTCTGTAAAATTCGATATATTGAATTTGAGTTCGACATAACGGATTTCGCACAAGGCAGTGTAATTGCGGTGAAATCGTACCACACACAGGGACCCATCATGACCATTCCAGCTAAAACCACCTTCTTCAGCGGCCTGCAACAAAACCTCGACCAATTGCGCGAGCAGGGCCTCTACAAGCCAGAGCGCGTGCTGGCCTCGCGCCAGGGCGCGGAAGTGACGAGCGAAGATGGTCGAATGCTGATCAATATGTGCGCCAACAACTACCTGGGCCTGTCCGGCCAGGAATGGGTGGCGCAGGCCGCCATCGAGGCGACGGAAAAATATGGTTACGGCCTGTCGTCGGTGCGTTTCATCTGCGGCACCCAGACCGTGCACAAGCAGCTGGAACAGGCGATCTCCACGTTCCTCGGCACCGAGGACACGATCCTGTACGCGGCCGCCTTCGACGCCAACGGCGGCGTGTTCGAGCCGCTGTTCGACGAGAACGACGCCATCATCTCGGATGCGCTGAACCACGCCTCCATCATCGACGGCATCCGCCTGTGCAAGGCCGCGCGCTTCCGCTACGCCCACAACGACATGGCCGACCTGGAAGTGCAGCTGCAAGCGGCCGCCGGCAAGCGCCATAAAGTCATCGTCACCGACGGCGTGTTCTCGATGGACGGCACCATCGCCCAGCTGGACAAGATCTGCGACCTGGCCGACAAGTACGGCGCGCTGGTGATGATCGACGAATGCCACGCCTCCGGCTTCATGGGCGCGACCGGCCGCGGCACCCACGAGCACCACCACGTCATGGGTCGCGTCGACATCATCACCGGCACCCTGGGCAAGGCCCTGGGCGGCGCGATGGGCGGCTTCACCTCGGCGCGCAAGGAAGTGATCGACATGCTGCGCCAGAAATCGCGTCCTTACCTGTTCTCGAACACGCTGGCGCCGTCGATCGCCGGCGCTTCGCTGGCCGTGCTGCAAAAGCTGTCGGAATCGACCGAGCTGCGCGACCGCCTGCACGAAAACACCGCCTTCTTCCGCAAGGAGATCGAGCGTATCGGCTTCACCATCAAGCCGGGTACGCACCCTGTCGTTCCTGTCATGTTGTTCGACGCGCCCGTCGCGCAGAAATTCGCGGCACGAATGTATGAGCTGGGCGTTCTGCTCAGCGGCTTCTTCTACCCGGTGGTCCCGATGGGCCAGGCGCGCGTGCGTGTCCAACTGTCCGCGGCCCACACCCGCGAACAGCTGGAAACCGTGCTCAAAGCATTCGAGCAGGCAGGCCGTGAGCTCGGCCTGCTGAAGAACTAAAACATGAATATCGTCAGGAACAATAATATGAATACCCAAGAACGCATCCTCGTCATCGGCGCCAACGGTCAGATCGGCAGTGAGCTGGTGGAGGCGCTGGCCGCCCAGCACGGCGCGCAGAACGTCATCGCCGCCGACATCAGCCCGACCAATCTGTACAACGCGGCGCGCTACACCACGCTCAATGTGCTGGACAAGGTCGCGCTGTCGGCGCTGGTCACCGACGAGGGCATCACCCAGGTCTACCAGCTGGCGGCGATGTTGTCGGCCACCGGCGAAGCGGCGCCGCTGAAGGCCTGGACGCTGAACATGGACGGCTTGCTGAACATCCTGGAAGTGGCGCGCGAACGCGGCGCCATCGGCAAGCCGCTGCGGATCTTCTGGCCGTCGTCGATCGCCGCCTTCGGCCCGAACACCCCGGCCGTCAACACGCCGCAAACCACGGTGATGGACCCGACCACGATCTACGGCATCAGCAAGCTGGCCGGCGAGCGCCTGTGCGAGTACTACTTCATCAAGTACGGCGTCGACGTGCGTTCGATCCGCTACCCTGGCATCATCAGCTTCAAGTCGCCTCCTGGCGGCGGCACCACCGACTACGCGATCGCCATCTTCCACTCGGCGCTGCGCGGCGAGCGTTATGAATGCTTCCTCGGCCCCCAGACCGCGCTGCCGATGATCTACATGCCCGATGCGATCCGCGCCACCATCGAACTGATGGACGCGCCGGCCGATCAAGTGAAGGTGCGTTCGGCCTACAACGTGGCCGGCGTATCGTTCAACCCGGAGCAGCTGGCCGCGGCGATCACCCGTGCGCTGCCGGACTTCAAGATCGGCTATAAACCCGACAGCCGCCAGGCCATCGCCGACACCTGGCCGCAAAGCCTGGACGACGCCACCGCCACCGCCGACTGGGGCTGGAAAGCCCGCATCGGCGTCGACGAGATGGTCGCCGACATGCTGGCCAACGTCGACGTCCACCTGGGCAAAGCGGCGTAATTCAAACACACTATAAAAAAGCGAGACAACTGATGGACATGAGCGTATTCGACCTGTTTAAAATCGGCATCGGGCCGTCGAGTTCCCACACCGTGGGACCGATGGTGGCGGCCCGCCGTTTTCTGCTCGATAGCGCTCCGCTGGACGACGTCACCGGCGTCACCGCCGAGCTGTATGGCTCGCTGGCGCTGACCGGCATCGGCCACGCCACCGACAAGGCGGTGATCCTCGGCCTGATGGGCGAGACCCCGCAGGACGTGGTGCCGACCAGCGTCGACTCGCAACTGGCGCAAGCCGAAGCGGCCGGCGAACTGCGCCTGCTCGGCACCCGCGCGGTGTCGTTCAAGCGCGGCGTCAACCTGGTGTTCCACATGGCCGAATCGCTGGCCGAGCACCCGAATGGCATGCGCTTCACGCTGACCCGCGCCGACGGCAGCACCTTCAGCAAGGTGTACTACTCGGTGGGCGGCGGCTTCATTAAGGAAGAGGGCGAGGCCCACCAGGCCGCGCCGACGGTGGGCAGCGCGCCCGCCGCCGCGATTCCGTTCGCCTTCGACACCATGGACCAGCTGCTGGCGCATGGCGAACGCACCGGCCTGACCATCCCGCAGATGCTGCGTACGAACGAAAACATCAAACGCACGGACGAGGAAGTGAACACCGGCATCGACAAGATCTGGCAGGTGATGCGCGACTGCATCGCGCACGGCCTGGAGACGGGTGGCCAGCTGCCGGGTGGCTTGAACGTCAAGCGCCGCGCCGCCAACCTGTGGAAACAGGCCTGTGACGCCAAGGCTTCCGACAACCGCGCCAACGACCTGCCGCATGACGCGCTGCACCAGGTCAGCCTGTACGCGATGGCGGTCAATGAGGAAAATGCCGCCGGCGGCCGGGTCGTCACGGCGCCGACCAACGGCGCCGCCGGCATCATCCCTGCGGTGCTGCGCTACTACGCGGAAGACTGCAAACCGAGCGACCCGGTCACCGGCATCCGCAACTTCATGCTGACGGCTGCGGCCATCGGCATGCTGTGCAAGCGTAACGCCTCGATCTCCGGCGCGGAAATCGGCTGCCAGGGCGAAGTGGGCGTGGCCTGCGCGATGGCGGCTGCCGGGTTGGTGGCGGCGCTGGGCGGCAGCAACGCCCAGATCGAGAACGCGGCGGAAATCGGCATCGAGCACCATCTCGGCATGACCTGCGACCCGATCGGCGGCCTGGTGCAGATACCCTGCATCGAGCGTAACGGCATGGGCGCGGTCAAGGCGATCACCGCCGCCTCGCTGGCGCTGAAGGGCGACGGTACCCACTTCGTCAGCCTGGACGAAGTGATCGAAACCATGCGCCAGACCGGCGCTGACATGCAGGCCAAGTACAAGGAAACCTCGCTGGGCGGCCTGGCGATCCACGTGATCACGGTGAACCACGCCGCCTGCTGAACCTGCTGGGGTCAAGTCTGACATTCGGACACGAACTGTGCCGTAGTAGCCGCTTACGGCAGAGCACGTGTCCGAATGTCAGACTTGCCCCCCGGGTTGGGCGATGGCAAAACAACAGGATTTTACGGGAATCGGCCGGGCGCACTATAATATCCGCTCGCTTTGTACCGTTCTGCCTTTTATCCGTCAGCTCAACCGGACTTTCTAATCTATGCAATACGTGTCTACCCGCGCCGCCGCCTCGGCCGCCGCCTCTTCTTCCCAAGAATTCTCCGCGAATTTCTCCGATATCCTGCTGGGTGGCTTGGCCGTCGACGGCGGCCTGTTCCTGCCGGCTTCGTACCCGCAAGTGACCGGCGCCGAGCTGGATGCATGGCGCCAGCTGTCCTACGCCGACCTGGCCTACGAGATCCTGAAGAAGTTCGCGACCGATATTCCAGACGCCGACCTGCGCGCGCTGACCGCCAAGACCTACACCAAGGAAGTCTACAAAAACGCCCGCCAAGGCGAAAAACCCAGTCAGATCACGCCGTTGCGCATGCTGGAAGAGGGCGCGAACGGCTCCAAACTGATGTTGCAGGCGCTGTCCAACGGCCCGACCCTGGCCTTCAAGGACATGGCGATGCAATTGCTGGGCAATCTGTTCGAATACACGCTGGCCAAGCAGAACGCACAACTGAACATCTTCGGCGCCACCTCCGGCGATACCGGCAGCGCCGCCGAATACGCGATGCGCGGCAAGAAGGGCATCCGCGTGTTCATGCTGTCGCCGCACAAGAAGATGAGCGCCTTCCAGACCGCGCAGATGTTCTCGCTGCAGGACCCGAACATCTTCAACATTGCCATCGAAGGCGTGTTCGACGACGCCCAGGACATGGTCAAGGCGGTCTCCAACGACCTGCCGTTCAAGGCCAAGCAGAAGATCGGCACCGTCAACTCGATCAACTGGGCGCGCGTGGTGGCACAGGTGGTCTACTACTTCCGCGGCTACCTGTCGGCCACCACCTCCAACGACCAGAAGGTGTCGTTCACCGTCCCGTCGGGGAACTTCGGTAATATCTGCGCCGGCCACATCGCCCGCATGATGGGCCTGCCGATCGCCAAGCTGGTCGCCGCCACCAACGAAAACGACGTGCTCGACGAATTCTTCCGCACCGGCGTGTACCGCGTGCGCAAGTCGGCCGAGACCTACCACACCAGCAGCCCGTCGATGGACATCTCCAAGGCGTCCAACTTCGAGCGCTTCATCTACGACCTGGTGGGCCGCGACGGCGACCGCACCCGCGCGCTGTTCCAGAAAGTGGAAACCCACGGTGGCTTCGACCTGTCCGGCAAGCCGGGCGCCGATGGCGACGAATTCAAGCAGGTGGCCAAGTACGGCTTCAAGTCCGGCAAGTCCACCCATGAAGACCGCCTGAACACCATCCGCGACGTGGCCGACGACTACGGCATCGTCATCGACACCCACACCGCCGACGGCATCAAGGTCGCGCGCGAGAACCTGGAACCCGGCGTGACGATGATCGTGCTGGAAACCGCGCTGGCCGCCAAGTTCAACGAAACCATCCTCGATGCGCTGGGCGAGGACGCGGAACGTCCGGAAGGCTTCGAGAACATCGAAGACTTGCCGCAGAAGTTCGTCGTCATGCCGCCGGACGTGGAGAAGATGAAAGCCTACATCGCGGCGAACACCGGCCTGTAACGATGAGCGCCCACAAGCCCCTCCTGCCGGTCAGCGAAGCGCTGGCCCTGATGGCCGCCGCCGCGCGGCCGGTGGTCGACGTGGAAACCGTGCCGACGCTGACCGCCAACGGCCGCGTGCTGGCGAAGGCGCAGGTATCCGGCATGAACGTGCCGACGATGGACAACACGCAGATGGACGGCTACGCGGTGCGCGCCGCCGATTGCGTCAGCGGTAATGCCGCGCTGACGGTGTCGCAGCGCATACCTGCCGGCCACGTTGGCCAGCCCTTGTTGCCGGGGACCGCGGCGCGCATCTTTACCGGCGCGCTGATACCGGAGGGCGCCGACGCCGTCGTCATGCAGGAGCAGTGCGAGTTGGCGGGCAATGTGGTCACGGTCCGCCACGCGCCGAAGTCCGGCGAATGGATACGCCGCGCCGGCGAGGATATCACCAACGGCAGCATCATCCTGCCGGCCGGTACGCGCCTGCGCAGCCAGGAGCTGGGCCTCGCGGCTTCGGTCGGCCTGGCCGAGCTGCCGGTCAGGCGCCGGCTGCACGTGGCGGTGTTCTTCACCGGCGACGAGCTGACGATGCCGGGCGAGCCGCTGGCGCCTGGCGCCATCTACAACTCCAACCGCTTCACGCTGCGCGCCTTGCTGGAAAACCTGGGCTGCGAGATCACCGACTTCGGCATCGTGCCCGATACACTGGACGCCACCCGGTCCGTGCTGCGCGAGTGCGCGCAGGGGCATGACCTGATCATCACCTCCGGCGGCGTGTCGGTCGGCGAGGAGGATCACATCAAGCCGGCCGTCGAGGCGGAGGGTAAGCTGAATATGTGGCAGATCGCCGTCAAGCCGGGCAAGCCGCTGGCATTCGGCGAGGTGGGGCAGGCGTTCTTTGTCGGCTTGCCCGGCAATCCGGTGTCGAGCTTCATCACCTTCCTGATGTTTGTGCGGCCGTTCATCCTGCGCCTGCAAGGCGTGACGGAGATGGTGGCGCCGCGCGCGTTCACGATGCGCGCCGATTTCAACTGGCCCAAGGCCGACAAGCGCAACGAGTTCCTGCGCGCGCGCATCAACGCCGCCGGCGGGCTTGAATTGTTCAATAACCAGAGTTCGGGCGTGCTGACGTCGACCGTGTGGGGCGATGGCGTGATCGACAATCCGCCCGGCCAGTCCATCGCGGCCGGCGACATGGTTCGATTTATACCGTTTAGCGAGTTAATGCACTGATGGCTGTTACCGTAAAATTCTTTGCCAGCGTGCGCGAGTCGCTGGGCGCGTCGTCCGAGACGCTGGACCTGCCGGCAGGCGTGGCCACGGTCGGCGCACTGCGCGCCCACCTGGCCGGGCGCGGCGACGCCTGGCAGCAGGCCCTGGGCAGCCCGGCCTTGCGCATGGCGTGCAACCAGGTGATGTGCGGCGCCGATACGGCGCTGGCCGACGGCGCCGAAGTGGCGTTCTTCCCGCCGGTGACGGGCGGCTAAAGCTACGGCTTCTTGCCCTTGCCGGCGTTGCGGGCGGCGTCCAGGTCGTCGCACAGACCGCAGGCCTTGGCGTTGCGGTAGCGGCGCCAGGCCGCATAGGTAAAGATGCCTGCCGCGGCGAGCGCCCACGCGGCGGCGCTCAGATAGTCCTCGCGCGCGGTCGAGCCCTTGATCCATTCCACGGCCGCCAGTATCGCGAACAAAGGCACGGCGGCCTGCACATAGCGTTTCACCCAAAACATCGCGCCCATCTTGTCTCCTGTAACAATGCTTCTATCGGACCGAATTCATGCAGTCTAGTTTGACACCTTTTCGCGTTGCCGTCATCGGTGGCGGTCCCGCCGGCCTGATGGCCGCCCAAACCCTGGCGCAGGGCGGGGCGCAAGTCGACGTTTATGACGCGATGCCTTCGGTCGGCCGCAAGTTCCTGCTCGCCGGGCGCGGCGGCATGAACATCACCCACGCCGAGCCGTATGCGGATTTCGTCACGCGCTACGGCAAGGGCGCCGCGCCGCTGCGCGCCATGCTGGACGCCTTCGGCCCGCAGGATGTGCGCGACTGGGTGCATGGGCTGGGCGTCGATACCTTTGTCGGCACCTCGGGCCGGGTGTTCCCGACCGATATGAAGGCGGCGCCGCTGCTGCGCGCATGGCTGCACCGCCTGCGCGAGCGCGGCGTGCAGTTCCACATGCGCCACCGCTGGCTGGGCTGGCGCGACGATGCGCTGCTGCTGAACACCCCCGACGGCGAGCTGCTGGTGCGCGCGGACGCGGTGGTCCTGGCACTGGGCGGCGGCAGCTGGGCGCGATTGGGCTCGGACGGCGCGTGGATGCCGTTGCTGGCTGAACGCGGCGTCGGCGTGGCGCCGCTGGCGCCGGCCAACTGCGGCTTCGACGTCGACTGGAGCGAGCATTTCAGCAGCCGCCATGCGGGCGAGCCGCTGACCACTGTCGCCATCATCTCCAAAGGCGCGGATGGCAAGGAATTCCGCAAGCAGGGACAGTTCGTCGTCACCCAAGGTGGCGTCGAGGGCAGCTTGATCTACGCGCTGTCGGCCGCCTTGCGCGACCAGATCGCCGCCGACGGCAGCGCCACTATCCATCTCGACCTGCTGCCGGACCTGACGGCGCAACGGGTGGCGGACGAGGTGGCGCGGCCGCGCGGCGCGCGTTCGATGGCCAGCCATCTGCAAAGCCGGCTAGGCATCAAAGGCGTCAAGGCCGGCCTGCTGCGCGAGTGTTTGAGCAAGGAACAGTACGCGGACGAGGACCAGCTGGCGCAGGCGATCAAGCGCTTGCCGGTGCGCCTGTTGCGCGCCCGGCCGATCGACGAAGCGATCAGCAGCGCCGGCGGCGTGCGTTGGGATGCGTTGGAAGGAGCGATGCTGAAATCCGCGCCGGGAGTGTTCGTGGCCGGCGAGATGGTCGACTGGGAAGCGCCGACCGGGGGCTATCTGCTGACAGCCTGCCTGGCCGGCGGCCAGGCGGCGGGACGCGATGTCCTGGCCTGGCTGGGCCGAAGCTAAGAATCTATTCCCAGGTCACGTCGCCGGAACCGGTGCGGCTGACGTTGCGGTTGTCCGGATTGCCCAGCACGCGGATATCGCCGCTGCCGCGCAAGGTCAGGTCGGCCGACTGCTTGGCGAAGACATGGCTGGTGCCCGAACCCTTCAGGTTGACCGTCACCTTGTCCGACGACAGGTGGCGCGCATCGAGGTCGCCGGAGCCGGTCAGTTCCGCGGTCAGCGTCTTGCAGCTGCCGGACGACGTGATCTGGCCCGAGCCCACCATCTCCAGTTCCACATTCTCGCTGCTGCCAGCGTTCAGGTTCAGGTGGCCGCTGCCATGGGCACCGGCGCTCAGGTCGCGATAGCGGCCGGTGAAGTTCACATTGCCCGAACCGTGCAGCTGTAATTCGAGCTTCTCGCCGCTGAAGCCCGACACCTTGGTCTCGCCGCTGCTGCGCACCACCAGCTCTTCCAGTTGCGGCAGCACCAGCTCCACCTGCAGGGGGTGGCGCGGATTGAGCAGCATGCCCTTGGTGCCGATGTGCAGGTCGCGGCCATCCTGGATGGTTTCGATATTGGCCAGCGAACGCTGTTCGCCGCGCACCTTCAGCGACGCCACCGGTCCCTGGATCAGTATCAGGTCGATCGGACCGCTCAGCTCCACGGCGCTGGCCATGGCGTCGATCTTGCGGGTTTCGCTGCCGAGGGCGCGGCCGGCCGAACTGGTCGGGCTGGTGCTGCCGTAGGCCTTCAGCATGCTGTAGCTGACGCCGATCAGGACGAAGGACAGCAGCAGCAGGCTGGTACCGATTTTCATTAATGCGCGCATGGTCATGACTCCTTAGCGTCCGCGAAGCAGGGACACGTTCATTGCTACATACCGTTTCAAACCGATCATGGTGTAGCGGGTGACGACGATGCTGATCAGGCACAGCCCGATGCCGCCCAGGATCAGGCCGAAGCCGATCAGCGACTGGCTGGTGCGGGCGCCGCTGTCGAAATCGGTGGTGATGTGCAGGTCGCCGGTGGCGACCGCCTCGGCGCGGTTCAGCAGGCGGCCGCTGCGGCTCAGGTTCTCGTCGCCGCTGTTGTTGTTGTCGGAGTTGTCCGGGTCCTTGCTGACCTGCACGCCCATGTTGTTGATGGCCATGCGCCAGCCCTGGATGTCCTGCTCCTCGTCGCTGGAGTCGAAATGCGAATTGGTGAACGCCATCACGTGGCGCAGCGGGCCTTCCAGCGCCAGTTCGTTCTGGCCCGACAGGCCGCTCGACACCAGCGCGATACCGCCGATGTAGAAGCCGAAGGCGGACAGGTAGACGGCGCCCAGCAGCGAGGCATACACCATCGCCGGGATCACCATGAACAGGTTGAAGATGCAAAGACCGATGAAGGAGACCATCACGCGGGCCAGGTTGACCGGGGTTTTCTTTTGCTCGAAGGCGCTCAGGTGCACATTGGCGCGCAGCGTCATGGCGACCTTGCGCGGCTCGTCGAGGTCCTTGTAGACCTCTGCTTCGCTGCGGCCGGCCACCAGGCCGTCGATAAAGCGCTGCTCGTAGTAGGCCAAGGTCTTGGCCACCGTTTCCGGCGGCAGGCCCTGCATGGCCTGTTTGAGCGCGTCGAGGTATGCCTGCTTGTTCATGATGTTAAATACCTAATGTTGCGCTGCTGTGTGCCATGGCCATCGCGCTGCTTGCCACCGGTGCGGTTTGCACGATGGAGACCGTGCTGGCCGCGACGAAGGCGATCAAGGCAAGGATTTTCAAGCTGAGAGCGATGTTCATGTTGATTCCAATGTGTCTTTTGTCGATGGTGCTACTGTACGCAAGCGCTCGCCCGGATGCCATCGGCATGTGACAGGCTGCATAAATTGCGGGGCAGGCGACAAAAACCGGGGACTAGATGGTAGCCCCCTTGAGCAGCCCGGCGGCGGCGACGCCGCTGCGGACCGCCGATTCCAGCGTGGCCGGGTAGTCGCCGGCCGTGTAGTCGCCGGCGATGACCAGGCCTGGCAGGCCGCTGGCGTTGTCCGGCCGGACCAGGCCGGGTGTGCAGGCGTAGGTGGCGCGCTTCTCGGTGATGACCTTGAACCACAGCGGCCGTCCAAGCTCCGGACGCTGGAATACCGTCGCCAACTGTACCGCGACGGCTTCGGCCAGCAGGTCCTGGCTTTGGGCGGCGGCGCTGCCGGAGGCGCTGATGACCACCGCCAGCAAGCCGGCCTGCTTGGCGTCGAGTTGGCCGCGGTCGAACACGAACTGGCCCCATTGGTACTGTTCCGGATCGTCCAGCAGGGCGAAGAAGGGCAGTTCCAGCCGCGTGGCGGGATCGTATTGCAGGTAGCAGGTGGTGATGGCTTCGGTCTCGAAGGCGGTCAGCTGGCTGCACAGGGCCGAGCTGTCGCAATCGGGGATGCCGTGCAGCAGGGCGGCGGCCTGGCTGGTGCCGGTGGCCAGCACCACGCCGCTGAAATAAGTGCTCCAGTTGCCGCCCACCGCCGCGCCGCTGATATCGAGCTGCCACAGACGGCCTTCGATGGAGCGCAGCGCCTGCACCTTGGCGCCGGTGCGCACCGAACCGCCATGCGCTTCGACGTAGGCCGCCGCCGCCTCAGGCAGCAGGGCGGACAGGTCGGCGCGCGGCAGCAGCATGTCCGAGGCGCTGCGTTTGGCGCCCAGGCTGTCGCGCAGCACGTTGAGGAAGACTTGTGCGGAGGCGCGTTCCGGCGGCGTGTTCAACGCGGCCAGGCATAGCGGACGCCACATCAGCTGGATCAGGCGCGGGGTCTGATCGAAGCGTTCCAGCAGTTCGCTCACGCTGCAATCGGCGTGCAGGGTCCAGCCCATCCAGCGCGCGGTGGTGGAAAAGCGCGCCAGGCTGAGTTTATCGGCCCGGTCCAGTCCTTTGGCGCGCAGCAGCGCCAGCGCCAAGTGCAGCGGCGCGGGCAGGCGCGGCGCGACGAAATCCATGCCGCCGCTGCCGGCGGGGTAGCGCATTTGCAGCGGCAGCGACAACATCGCCTGTTCGCGGTCGATGCCGGTCAGCTTCATCAGCCGCAGCGTTGCGCTGTAGGCGCCCAGCAGGATGTGCTGGCCGTTATCCAGGTGCCGATGGTCGGTCTCGATGCGGCGGGCGCGGCCGCCCAGGGTGCGGGCCGCTTCGAGCAGCGTGACCTTGTAGCCGGCACGCGCCATCTCCACGGCGGCGGCGCAACCGGCCCAGCCGGCGCCGATCACGGCCACCGACCGCGAGGTCAGCCCCGGCTCGATTTTGCCGGAGCGCTTGTCCACGCCTTCCTTAGCCACGAATATAGGTCTTCCAGGCCAGCCAGAGCTTGCGGATAGGCGTCAGCGAGATGCGCTGGGTGAGCACGTGGTAGCCGTCGGCCTCCACTTCGGTCAGCAGGGTGCGGTAGATGGCGGACATCATCAGGCCGGGGCGCTGGGCGCGGCGGTCTTCCTTCGGCAGCAGCGCGAACGCTTCGTCGTAGACCTTTTGTGCGCGGGCGGCCTGGAAAGCCATCAGCTTTTCGAAGTTCTCGCTGTGACGGGCATTGAGCAGGTCGGCGGCGGTGACGTTGAACTGTTGCAGCTCACTGATCGGCAGGTAGATGCGGCCTTTGCGCGCGTCTTCGCCGACGTCGCGGATGATGTTGGTCAGCTGGAAGGCGTGGCCCAGCTTCTCGGCGTATTGCAGCGTCTCTGGCCTGGTCGCGCCAAAGACGCTGGCCGACAGGATGCCGACCACGCTGGCCACGTGCCAGCAGTACTTGGACAGCGCCGCGTAGTCGAGGTAACGGGTCTGGTTGAGGTCCATCTCCATGCCGTCGATAATGGCCTGCAGGTGTTGCTGCTGCAAGTTGTAGGCGGCCAGGTGCGGTTGCAGCGCCTGCGTGACCGGGTGGGTCTGCTGGCCCTCGTACATATTGGCGATTTCCTTGCGCCACCAGGAGAGCTTGATGCGGGCGATCGACTCGTCGGTGCACTCGTCGACGGTGTCATCCACCTCGCGGCAGAACGCATACAAGGCGGTGATGGCACGGCGACGCTCCGGCGGCAGGAACAGGAAGCTGTAGTAGAAACTGGAGCCGCTCTGGGCGGTCTTTTGCTGGCAGTAGTCGTCGGGAGACATGGATAAAAAAGCAAGGATGACATCGAAGCCGCTATTCTATAGGTTTAGTGTCAC
The DNA here is from genome assembly GCF_059418605.1 of Duganella sp. GW821-FHT07G03. Taxonomy (NCBI): domain Bacteria; kingdom Pseudomonadati; phylum Pseudomonadota; class Betaproteobacteria; order Burkholderiales; family Oxalobacteraceae; genus Duganella; species Duganella sp. GW821-FHT07G03. Next base: position 13,111 of record NZ_JBWKQE010000009.1, on the reverse strand, counting down.
AATGTGGGCTTCTGTCGGCATGGAGGGAAGGGGCATGATAGGTATTCGTGGAATCGACCATCTGGTGCTGCGCGTGGTCAGCCTGGAGCGCATGTTGGAGTTCTACTGCGGCGCGCTGAGCTGCCCGGTCGAGCGGCGCCAGGATGAAATCGGCCTGGTGCAGCTACGCGCAGGCAGTTCGCTGATCGACCTGGTGCCGGTGGATGGCAAGCTGGGCAGCATGGGCGGCGCGCCGCCGGGCGCCGAGGGCCGCAATATGGATCATTTCTGCCTGCGGGTCGAGCCTTTCGACGACGCGGCGATCCGCGCGCACTTGCAGGCACATGGCGTCGAAGCCGGGCAGCTGGAGTCGCGCTACGGCGCGGAAGGCAAGGGGCCGTCGATCTATCTGACCGACCCGGAGGGTAATGTGGTCGAGCTGAAGGGCCCGCCAGCTTGAGTTTGAGTCTGGACCGCTAGCGCCGCAGGCTGCCGGCGCGGCGGCGCCCGGGTGGATCGGACAGCACCCGCACGATGACGCTGAACGGTATATTCCTGCGCACCAAAAACTCCGACGCAAACGCCCGTCCCCGGCTTTGCAGCAGGTTGACGCCCAATTCCACCACCTTCGATGTTGCCATATCCGGTCGCGAGGACCGATCTTCCATTTGCATAATGCCGCCTCTCCATTTGCTGCCAAGGTAGCATGAGGAAGGGAAATTGTGCAGAGGAAACGATTTAATCGTGCGCGGCTATTGCTTCTTCATCCGTACGGCCGCCCAGAAGATGCCCAGCCAATCCCGCCTGGCCAGCTTGGGACGGTGCAGGAACACATCGTACTCGGCCGCCTCGATCGCGTCCAGGATGCGCAGGCCGCCTTGCACCACCATGCGCAGCTCGAAACCGATGCGGCCGTTCAGGCGCAGGGCCAGCGGCGCGCCGCTCAACATCAGCGCGCGGGCGCGGTCCACTTCAAACTTCATCATCGAACGCCAACGCGGCCGGGCGCTGGCGTGGTCGAGCGCCGCCGGCGAGATCGCGTAGCGGTTCAAGTCCTCCAATGGGATGTAGATGCGCTCTTTATGAATGTCGATCGCCACATCTTGCAGGAAGTTGATCAGCTGCAGCGCGGTGCAGATGGCGTCCGAGTCGCGGATGTTTTCTTCGTCGGCCTGGCCGTACAGGTGCAGCATCAGGAAGCCGACCGGATTGGCCGAGCGGGCGCAGTAGTCCAGCAGCGCGTCGTAGGTCGCGTAGCGGCTCACCAGCACGTCCTGCTTGAAGGCCGACAGCAGCTCATACAGCGGCTTGAGCGGCAGCTCATATTGGCGGATCGCCTGCGCCAACCGTTCGAACAGCGGTTCATGGCCCGTGCCGCCGGCCTCGATATGCGCCAGCGCCGCCTCGTAGGCGTTCAGCGCGGCCAGCCGCTGTTCCGGCGTGGCGTCGCCCTCATCGGCCAGGTCGTCGGCGCTGCGGGCGAAGGCGTAGATCGCTTCCACCGCCGGCCGCAAGCGGCTAGGCAGTAAAAATGATGCAACAGGGAAATTTTCGTAGTGTTCAACCGGCATAAATTGTATTGCTAAAAGGCATAGTTAAAATTAATGACGCGAAAGTCATTTGCAAACGGATAGGCTCGGCATATAATAAATTAACGGAAAGTCATTAATTTCCGAGCCGTAATAGTAGTGCCATCTACACTCCAGAGCAAGCTAAAGGAATACACCGTGGTCGCCTTTAAAAAACAGCGTCAGATTTCCCCTCTCATACTTAGCGTTTTAGCCGCCGCCGTTCTGGCCGGTTGTTCCAAGCCCGCCGAGAAAACCGAAGACATCCGCCCGGTGCGCGCCATCGTGCTCGCCAGCAGCGATGTCGATGTCAACGCCGAGTTTTCCGGCGAGGTGCGCGCCCGCGTGGAATCGCGGCTGGCCTTCCGCGTCGGCGGCAAGATCGTCACCCGCAAGGTCGATGTCGGCACCCTGGTCAAGCATGGCCAGGTGCTGATGCAGCTCGATCCGCAGGACTTGCAGCTGTCGCAGGCACAGGCGCTGGCCGGCCTGCGCGCCGCCGAGACCAACCGCGACCTGGCCAAGGCCGAGCTCAAGCGCTATCAGGAACTGCGCAGCAAGAATTTCGTCAGCCAGGCCGTGCTGGACGCCAAGGATTCCACCTACAAGGCGGCGCAGGCCAATGTGGACGCCTCGCAAGCGGGATATCGCGGCCAGTCCAACCAGGCGGGCTATGCCAGTCTGGTGTCCGATGTCGACGGCGTGGTGACCGCGGTCGACGCCGAAGTCGGCCAGGTGGTGCAGCCGGGCGCGCCCGTGGTGCGCGTGGCCAAGCAGGGCGAGAAGGAAATCGTCATCGGCCTGCCGGAAGACAAAGTCGAGACTTTGCGCCGCGTGCCGGACGTGCAGGTGCGCCTGTGGGCCGATCCGAAGAACGCGGTGGCCGGCAAGATCCGCGAAATTTCGCCGGTGGCCGATCCGTCCACCCGTACTTACACCGTCAAGGTCTCGATCCCGGACTCGCTGGCCGAAGCCAAGCTGGGCATGACCGCCGTGGTGCAGTTCGCCTCCAAGACGGCCACGCCGCAGATCAAGGTGCCGCTGACGGCGCTGTACTATGAAAAATCGGCCTCGTCGGTGTGGGTGGTCGAGGGCGGCGTCGTCAAGCTGGTGCCGGTGACCATCGCCGGCGCGGCCGGCAACGATATCGTGCTGGGCAGCGGCGTCAAGGCCGGCCAGACGGTGGTGACGGCCGGCGTCAACCTGCTCAAGCCGGGCCAGAAGGTCAAGATACTCGGTAACGACTTGCCGGCGACGTCGACCCCTGCGCCTGTGGTAGCGGGGAACGTCAAATGAAGGGATTCAATCTTTCACGCTGGGCGCTGGAGCATATCCCGCTCACCCGCTACCTGATCGCGGTGCTGCTGATAGGCGGCATGCTCAGTTATTCCAACCTGGGCCAGGACGAGGATCCGCCATTCACCTTCCGTGCGATGGTGGTGCGGGCCAACTGGCCGGGCGCGACCTCGCTGCAAATGGCCGAGCAGGTCACCGACAAGCTGGAGAAAAAGCTGCAGGAGACGCCGGATATCGACGAGATCAGCAGCTACTCCAAGCCGGGCGAGACCACCATCATCCTGAAGCTGCGCGAATCGGCGCCGCCCAAGGAAGTGGCGCAATCCTGGTACCAGGTGCGCAAGAAGATCGGCGACATCCGCGGCACCTTGCCGCCGGGCGTGCAGGGGCCGTACTTCAACGATGAGTTCGGCGATACCTATGGTTCCATCTTCGCGCTGTCCGGCGACGGCTTCACCTATGCCGAGATGAAGGACTACGCCGACTTCGTGCGCCAGCAGCTGCTGGGCGTGCCGCTGGTGTCCAAGGTCGAACTGTTCGGCGTGCAGGACGAGAAGATCAACATCGAGTTCTCGCACCAGAAGTTCGCCCAGTTGGGCATACCGATCGAAGCCATCGCCAACCAGATCGCCACCCAGAACACGGTGGAGGCGACCGGCGTGCTGGTGACGCCGACCGACAACTTGCAAGTGCGCGTGACCGGTGCGCTGAAGACCGTCAAGGACCTGGAGGAGCTGGAGCTGCGCGCCAACGGCACCACTTTCCGCCTGGGCGACTTCGCCACCATCAAGCGCCTGTACCAGGACCCGCCGGGCAACAAGATGCGCTTCAACGGCAAGGAAGTGATCGGCCTGGGCGTGTCGATGGAAAAGGGCGGCAACATCATCCAGCTTGGCAAGCACATGGAGAAGACCGTCGCCGCGATGAAGGCCAAGCTGCCGGTCGGTATCGAGCTCGAGCGCGTGTCCGACCAGCCTGAAGCCGTCAAGGCTTCGGTGGGCGAGTTCGTGCACACGCTGATCGAAGCGGTGCTGATCGTGCTGGCCGTCAGCTTTGTCGCGCTGGGCCTGCATACCAAGCCCAAGCTGCGGCTGGACGTGCGTCCCGGCCTGGTGGTGGCGCTGACCATACCGCTGGTGCTGTCGGTGACCTTCTTGTGCATGCGCATGCTGGACATCGACCTCCACAAGATTTCGCTGGGCGCGCTGATCATCGCGCTGGGCCTGCTGGTGGACGACGCCATCATCGCCGTCGAAATGATGGTGCGCAAGATGGAGGAGGGCATGTCGCGCTTCGACGCCGCCACCTTCGCCTACACCTCGACCGCGATCCCGATGCTGACCGGCACCCTGATCACGGTGGCGGGCTTCCTGCCGATCGGCCTGGCCAAGTCGGCGGCCGGCGAATACACCTTCTCGCTGTTCTCGGTCAACGCCCTGGCGCTGGTGATTTCGTGGGTGGTGGCGGTGGTGTTCACGCCCTACATCGGCTACGTGCTGCTGAAGGTCAAGCCGCATGCCGACGGCGGCAGCGAGCACGACCTGTTCGACACGCCGGGTTTCCGCAAGTTCCGCGCGGTGGTCAACTGGTGCGTCGAGTTCCGCAAGACCACCATCGTCTTGACGCTGGTGGTGTTCGCGCTGGGCGTGTACGGCTTCAAGTTCATCGAGAAGCAGTTCTTCCCGGATTCCAGCCGTCCCGAGCTGATGGTCGAGTTGTGGACGCCGGAAGGCACGACCTTCGCCGCCAACGAGGCGCAGGTGAAGAAGTTCGAAGCCTTCATCCGCAAGCAGGAAGGCGTGGTCAGCGTGACCAGCTATGTCGGCACCGGCTCGCCGCGCTTCTACCTGCCGCTGGACCAGATCTTCCCGCAGACTAACGTGTCGCAGATCGTCGTGCTGCCGAAAGACCTGCACGCCCGTGGCGCGCTGCGCGACAAGATCGTCGACATCTTCAAGCGCGACTTCCCGGAAGTGCGCGGCCGCGTCAAGCTGCTGCCGAACGGGCCGCCGGTGCCGTATCCGGTGCAGTTCCGCGTGACCGGCGGCGAAGTGGACAAGGTGCGCGCCATCGCCGACCAGGTGAAGGACCTCATGCGCGCCAACCCGAACACGCTGGGCGTCAACGACAATTGGAATGAATCGATCAAGGTGCTGCGCCTCGACCTCGACCAGGACAAGATGCGCGCGCTGGGCGTGACTTCGCAGACCGTGATGCGGGCGGCGAACACCATCCTGTCGGGCACCACCATCGGCCAGTTCCGCGAGGACATCAAGCTGATCGACATCCAGATCCGCCAGCCCATCGAGGAACGCAACACCATCTCGATCCTGAACGACACGAACATCCCGACCGCCAGCGGCAAGTCGGTGCCGATCAGCCAGCTGGCCCGCGCGCACTTCGTGTGGGAGCCTGGCGTGGTGTGGCGGGAAGGGCGGGAATGGGCGATCACCGTGCAGTCCGACGTGGCCGACAACATCCAGGGACCGACCGTCTCCGGCCAGATCGAACCCAAGCTCAAGCAGCTGCGCGACAATCTGCCGGCCGGCTACGCCATCACCGTCAAGGGCGCGGCGGCCGACAGCGGCACGGCGGAGGCCTCGATCGCGGCCAACCTGCCGCTGGCGATCTTCATCATCTTCACCTTGCTGATGCTGCAACTGCACAGCTTTTCGCGGGCGTTGCTGGTGTTCCTGACCGGCCCGCTGGGCGTGGCGGGGGCGGCGATGGCGCTGTTGTTGCTGGGCCGTCCGCTGGGCTTTGTGGCCAACCTGGGCATCATCGCGCTGTTCGGCATGATCATCCGCAACTCGGTGATCCTGGTCGACCAGATCGAGCAGGATATCAAGGCCGGCCACGATCCGTGGACCGCGATCGTCGAATCGGCGGTGCGCCGTTGCCGTCCTATCATCCTGACGGCCGCCGCGGCGGCGCTGGCGATGATCCCGTTATCGCGCTCGGTATTCTGGGGGCCGATGGCGGTGGCTATCATGGGCGGCCTGATTCTGGCCACGGCATTAACCTTATTATTCCTGCCAGCGTTGTATGCGGCGTGGTTTAGAGTGAAAAAGCCGGTGAAATAAGGAAAAATCAGCGGAATGTTGGCGACATATTAAAAATCGTCACATTTCGCTGAAAAACCCGTTAAAATACCGCGTTGAAGTTGAAAGCTCTCGCAGGGTTCAGCGGGAATAGGGCGACCGTTTTCACTTACGGGTCGCCCTTTGCTTTTGTGCAAACATGCCGCGAGGATGGCGAAATTGGTAGACGCACCAGGTTTAGGTCCTGACGCCAGCAATGGTGTGGGGGTTCGAGTCCCCCTCCTCGCACCAACTGTATTACTATTTTTTTGGACGATTTTTACATGGCAACTGCAGTCGAAACCTTAGGCAAACTCGAACGTCGTATCACGATCTCCTTCCCGCTGACCGAGGTCCGCGCTGAAGTTGAGAAGCGTCTGAAAGTGCAAGCCAAATCGGCTAAGGCACCAGGCTTCCGTCCGGGTAAAGTTCCTATGAAAATGGTCGCAGCACAATACGGTTATCAGATCGAAACCGAAGTGCTGAACGATAAAGTTGGCCGTGCTTTCAACGACGCCGCCAATTCCGCCGAACTGCGCGTAGCAGGCTACCCACGCATCGAGCCTAAGGAAGAGTCGGCTGAAGGCGTGCTGGCCTTCGACGCCACCTTCGAAATCTACCCGGAAGTCGTCGTTGGCGACCTGACCACCGTGGAAATCGAAACCGTCAAGGCTGACGTGTCGGAAACCGAAATCGACAAAACCATCGAAATCCTGCGCAAACAGCGCGTTCACTTCCACACCAAGGGTGAAGCGGGCGAGCACGGCGACGGCGGCGCAGCGATTGCAGCCAACGGCGACCGCGTGACCGTGGACTTCGTCGGCTCGATCGACGGCGTTGAATTCCCAGGCGGCAAAGCTGAAGACTACGCTTTCGTGCTGGGCGAAGGCCGCATGCTGCCAGAATTCGAAGCAGCAACCGTCGGCCTGAAAGTCGGCGAAGCCAAGACCTTCCCACTGGCTTTCCCAGAGGACTACCATGGTAAAGACGTCGCCGGTAAAACCGCTTCGTTCACCATCACCCTGAAGAAGCTGGAATGGGCGCACCTGCCGGAAGTCGACGGCGAATTCGCCAAGTCGCTGGGCGTGGCCGATGGCGACGTCGCTAAAATGCGCGAAGACATCAAAGTCAACCTGGAACGCGAAGTTGCTGGCCGTGTCAAAGCCCGCAACAAGGAAGCCGTAATGGATGCGCTGGTGAAGACCGCCACTCTGGACGTGCCACAAGCGCTGATCGCTCAAGACACCGAACGCCTGGCCGAAATGACCCGTCAAGACATGGCGCAGCGCGGCATGAACGTCAAGGACATCCCGTTCCCACCAGAACTGTTCGCAGAAAAAGCCGAGCGTCGCGTACGCCTGGGCCTGATCCTGTCGCAACTGGTCGGCGAGAACAAGCTGCAAGCCCAGCCTGAACAGGTCAAAGCGCAAGTCGAAGACTTCGCGCAGAGCTACGAAGACCCGCGCGAAGTGCTGAAGTACTACTACAGCGATCGTCGTCGTCTGGCTGAAGTCGAAGCCCTTGTATTGGAAGAAAACGTCGTCAACTACGTCCTGGGCCTGTCGAAAACGTCGTCCAAGGTTGTGGCCTTCGACGAACTGATGGGAAGCAACGCACAAGCGTAATCCAGCGTGGGCCGGATGATGTAATATTGAATCTCCGGCCTCTAGCTGCTTCACAAGGAAATGGAATGACTGGTATGAACCGTAATCCGGCGCTGGACACTGAAATGCTCGGCCTGGTGCCGATGGTGGTCGAACAAAGCGGCCGCGGCGAGCGCTCCTATGATATTTACTCGCGCCTGCTGAAGGAACGCGTAATCTTCATGGTCGGCCCTGTCCACGACCAGATGGCGAACCTGATCGTCGCCCAGTTGCTGTTCCTCGAGAGCGAAAATCCGGACAAGGATATCTCGCTGTACATCAACTCCCCAGGCGGCTCGGTGTCGGCCGGTCTGGCGATCTTCGATACGATGCAGTTCATCAAGCCTGACGTGTCGACGCTGTGCACCGGTATGGCCGCCTCGATGGGCGCCTTCCTGCTGGCAGCCGGCGCCAAGGGCAAGCGTTTCTCGCTGCCGAACTCGCGCATCATGATACACCAGCCGTCCGGCGGCTCGCAGGGCATGGCTTCGGATATCGAAATCCAGGCCAAGGAAATCCTGTACCTGCGCCACCGTCTGAACTCGATCATGGCTGAACGCACGGGTCAAACCGTCGAGCAGATCGCCAAAGACACTGATCGTGATCGTTTCATGTCGGCGGAAGAGGCTGTAGAGTACGGTATGATCGACAAAATGTTGTCGAACCGGGCTTGATGCTTCCTTCGCAGCATTGCTAAAAAAACGCCCGGGCGATTAATCGTTCGGGCGTTTCGTTTTTATTTCGGGTAGCATGTAGTCATAGGTGGGCTTTTCCAGACGCTAATAAAATCGATTACCTGCTTCCTGGCAACAGCTAAGCCATTCTGTAACCCAAAGAAAACTGCCCCATGTCAGACAAAAAATCCTCCAGCGGCGAAAAATTACTGTACTGCTCGTTTTGCGGCAAGAGCCAGCACGAGGTAAAGAAACTTATCGCCGGCCCATCGGTCTTCATCTGCGACGAATGCATTGACCTGTGCAATGACATCATCCGCGATGAAACCTCGGCCATCGAGTCGGTCACGGGCGCCAAGTCGGACCTGCCGACCCCGCACGAAATCAAGGACTTGCTGGACCAGTACGTCATTGGCCAGCAAACGGCCAAGCGCATCCTGTCGGTGGCGGTGTACAACCACTACAAGCGCCTCAAGCACCTGGGCAAGAAAGACGACATCGAACTGGCCAAGAGCAACATCTTGCTGGTCGGTCCTACCGGCTCGGGCAAGACCCTGCTGGCCCAGACCCTGGCCCGCATGCTGAACGTGCCGTTCGTCATCGCCGACGCCACCACCTTGACCGAAGCCGGCTATGTGGGCGAGGACGTTGAGAATATCATCCAAAAACTGTTGCAAAGCTGCAACTACGATGTGGAAAAAGCCCAACGCGGCATCGTCTACATCGATGAGATCGACAAGATTTCGCGCAAATCGGACAACCCGTCAATCACCCGCGACGTATCGGGCGAGGGCGTGCAGCAGGCGCTGCTGAAACTGATCGAAGGCACGATGGCGTCGGTGCCGCCACAAGGCGGCCGCAAGCATCCTAACCAGGATTTCGTGCAGATCGACACCACCAACATCATGTTCATCTGCGGCGGCGCCTTTGACGGCCTGGCCAAGGTGATTTCCAACCGTTCGGAAAAATCCGGCATCGGTTTCTCGGCCAGCGTGAAGAGCAAGAAGGAACGCAGCGCCAGCGACGTACTGCTGGAAGCGGAACCGGAAGATCTGATCAAGTTCGGCCTGATTCCCGAGCTGGTGGGCCGCCTGCCGGTGGTCGCCACGCTGTCGGAACTGACCGAAGAAGCGCTGATCCAGATCCTGGTCGAGCCGAAGAACGCGCTGGTCAAACAGTACGCCAAGCTGCTCGACATGGAAGGCGCCGAACTGGAAATCCGTCCGGCCGCCCTGCATGCCATCGCCAAGAAAGCGCTGGCCCGCAAGACCGGCGCGCGCGGCCTGCGCTCGATCCTGGAACACGCGCTGCTCGATACCATGTACGAGCTGCCAAATGAAACCAACGTCACCAAAGTGGTGATCGATGAAAATACGATCACGAGTGGCGCCAAACCTTTATTGATCTATCAAGACCAGGCCAAAGCGTCTGGTGAGAATTAAATAACTTGTGCACACTTACCCCACTCAGCAGAAAAATTCATTTCGCATCCGTGGGGCAAGGCGGTACAATTTAAATCAATAAAAGAATGCAGGCTTCATTCGGAAAGCCACTCGTGACAGCGTCGTTTGTCACGCGTGGCTTTTTTATTTGTCGCGTTTTTTTAGAACATGATTGGCTTCTTTGAAAATACTCTTTTTTAGGAGAATTATTTCTTGCAGGTCGGTCTTGTGATTCGGCGGAACAGCGCCCACATCATAATCACGCTTTCACATAAGGTACGCCATGACAACTTCCAAATTAACTGAGCAAACTCAACTGCCGTTATTGCCGCTGCGGGATGTTGTAGTTTTCCCGCATATGGTGATACCGCTGTTCGTAGGGCGCCCAAAATCGATCAAGGCGCTGGAAGCCGCTATGGAGCAGGGCAAGAGCATCATGCTTGCCGCGCAAAAAGCCGCTGCCAAGGACGAACCTTCTGCTTCCGATATTTACGAGATCGGCTGCGTGGCCAATATTCTGCAAATGCTGAAACTGCCGGACGGCACCGTCAAGGTGTTGGTCGAGGGCGCCCAGCGCGCACGCATCAACCGCATCACCGATGCGCCGACGCACTTCATCGCCGATCTGACGCCGCTCGATTCCGAGCTGGGCGACGATTCGGAGATCGAAGCGATGCGCCGCGCCATCGTTCAGCAGTTTGACCAGTACGTCAAACTGAACAAAAAGATCCCGCCTGAGATCCTCGCCTCGCTGTCGGGCATCGACGACGCCGGCCGCCTGGCCGACACCGTCGCCGCGCACCTGCCGCTGAAGCTTGAGCAGAAACAGGTGATCCTGGAAATCTTCAGCGTGGCCAAGCGCCTGGAGCACCTGCTGGGCCAACTGGAAGGCGAACTCGACATTCTGCAAGTCGAGAAGCGCATCCGTGGCCGCGTCAAGCGCCAGATGGAAAAGTCGCAGCGCGAGTACTACCTGAACGAGCAAGTCAAAGCCATCCAGAAGGAACTGGGCGAGGGCGAGGACGGCGCCGACCTGGACGAGCTGGAGAAAAAAGTCGCGCTGGCCAAGATGCCGAAAGAGGCCTTGGACAAGGCCACCGCCGAGCTGAAAAAACTCAAGCTGATGTCGCCGATGTCGGCCGAAGCCACCGTCGTGCGCAACTACATCGACACGCTGGTCAGCCTGCCATGGAAGAAAAAATCCAAGGTCAACAACGACCTGGCCAACGCCGAGAAAGTACTGGAAGGCGATCACTACGGCCTGGACAAGGTTAAAGAACGCATCCTGGAATACCTCGCGGTGCAACAGCGCGTCGACAAGCTGAAAGCGCCTATCCTGTGCTTCGTCGGTCCTCCGGGCGTCGGCAAGACCTCGCTGGGCCAGTCCATCGCCCGCGCCACGAACCGCAAGTTCGTGCGCATGGCGCTGGGCGGCGTGCGCGACGAAGCCGAGATCCGCGGGCACCGCCGTACCTACATCGGCTCGATGCCGGGCAAGGTGCTGCAATCGCTGGCCAAGGTCGGTGTGCGCAATCCGCTGTTCCTGCTGGACGAGATCGACAAGATGGGCGCGGACTTCCGCGGCGATCCGTCGTCGGCCCTGCTGGAGGTGCTGGACCCCGAGCAGAACCACACCTTCTCCGACCACTACATCGAAGTCGATTTCGACCTGTCCGATGTGATGTTCGTGGCGACGTCGAACTCGTACAACATCCCGCCGGCGCTGCTGGACCGCATGGAAGTGATACGCCTGTCCGGCTACACGGAAGACGAGAAGACCAGCATCGCCCAGCGCTACCTGCTGCCTAAACAGATCAAGAACAACGGTCTGAAGGAAGACGAGATCTCGGTGGCCGAGTCGGCGCTGCGCGACATCATCCGCTATTACACCCGCGAAGCCGGCGTCCGTTCGCTGGAACGTGAAGTGTCGAAGATCTGCCGCAAGGTCGTCAAGATGCTGTTGTTGAAGAAGACCGAGAAGAAGGTCGTCGTCACCAACAAGAACCTGGACAAGTTCCTGGGTGTGCGTCGCTACGACTTCGGCGTGGCCGAGAAGGAAAACCAGATCGGCCAGGTCGTCGGTCTGGCATGGACCGAAGTGGGCGGCGATCTGCTGACCATCGAAGCCGTGCAGATGCCGGGCAAGGGCAATGTGATCCGCACCGGCACCTTGGGCGACGTGATGAAGGAATCGATCGAGGCAGCCCGCACCGTGGTGCGCAGCCGCGCCAATCGCCTGGGCATCAAGAACGAGGTGTTCGAGAAGGCCGACATCCACATCCACGTGCCGGAAGGCGCGACGCCGAAAGACGGTCCTTCGGCCGGCGCGGCGATGACGGTGGCGATGGTGTCGGTATTCACGGGCATTCCGGTGCGCGCCGACGTGGCGATGACGGGCGAGATCACGCTGCGCGGCGAAGTATTGCCGATCGGCGGCCTCAAAGAGAAGCTGCTGGCGGCCCAGCGCGGCGGCATCAAGACCGTGCTGATCCCTGAGCAGAACGTCAAGGACCTGGCCGACATCCCGGACAATGTCAAAAACAAACTGGAAATCGTGCCGGTGCGTTGGATCGACAAAGTGCTGGAAATCGCGCTGGAACGCATGCCGGTGGCGCTGACGGAGACGGTTCCGGTGGAAGCCGTGGCCGCTGCGGCAGCCAAGGCCGACGGCCAAACGGAAGTGGTAAAACATTAACTTTTACTAGTGTTTAGTAACTGCTGATGCACAAACAGGCGCTTTTATAGCGCCTGTTTGTTATTTGACCCCATTTTTCTATGGTGCAGCGCTTGACACAGGGGCGGGCTGGCTTGTTTAATACGGCCTGAGATTTTTCTCGGCCTGACAACGGTATTCAAATACCGTTATCTGCGGGCTAAAACGATATAACCTTTGTGACGGGGAATTGCTTTGAATAAGACTGAATTGATCGACCATATTGCTACTACCGCTGATATCTCGAAAGCGGCTGCTGCACGCGCACTCGACGCGGTGATCGACGGTGTAACCACCACCCTGCAAAAGAACGACAGCGTCACCCTGGTCGGCTTTGGTACCTTCTCCGTGAGCGAACGCGCTGCCCGTACCGGCCGCAATCCGCGCACCAAAGAAGAGATCATCATCGAAGCGGCTAAAGTTCCTAAATTTAAAGCTGGTAAAGCTTTGAAAGATGCTGTAAACTAACGGACTTCAGTGAGCGGCAAGCGGTAAAGTTGCTCACTCAAGGCAAAACGGGCGGTTAGCTCAGTTGGTAGAGCGGAGCCCTTACAAGGCTTAGGTCGGGAGTTCGAGCCTCTCACCGCCCACCAGTTTTGCAGGTAGTAACGGTAGTAAAAAGCAGTACCCAGTGTTTTGTTGGAGCGGTAGTTCAGTTGGTTAGAATACCGGCCTGTCACGCCGGGGGTCGCGGGTTCGAGTCCCGTCCGCTCCGC